>CAYICW010000011.1:0-11057 GCA_964362025.1 Candidatus Woesearchaeota archaeon | reverse complement strand
TATCCAGACAACTATTAAACTTAGTTTTATCCAATCCTGAAATCTTTGCTGCAATTATCTTAAGCTTGTCCTTTGAATACTTTCCATTGTTTTCCTTGCTATCATGAGCTGTAAATATGGCATCATGCATTTCCCAGAACTTGCCCTGCTCATTTGCGCACAATCCTGCTTCTGCGGCATAAACAGATTCCTCTCCAAGGAAACTCATTGACACGTACACAAATTTAAGTTTTCCTTCTTTTGCCATTTTCTGAACTTTCTGCGCCGAACCAATTAAGTCTCCATACTGGCTTTGATATTGCGACCCTGAAACCCAAGAGGGGAGTCCAGAAGCCATGGCGCAAAAAGGACACTGGAAATCAGAAAATTCCACGACGACATTTGTCACGTCGTCGGGTCCAAGAGAAGGATAAAGTGAAGGATTGGAAGTGAATGTCGCCAGATCAGCAGGTCCTGAAGAAGTTCCGCCAGCTGAAGAACCGCCATTAATTTCGCTAAGCTGGCCAATCAAATTTCCGTCTTTTGTAATATAAAATGGAATATCTGTTCCCTGATATAATATATTTACCTCATAAACTCCACTAACTTCTTTAACAGAACTTATATTTATGTCAGTTGCTCCCTGCGCTTGCAATGCATTCAGCAAAAGATTTCCCGCATCATTTGCAGAAATGGCATTTCCTGTAAGGGAAAAGCCTCCAAAACTGCTGGCTAGGAATACAACAGCTAAAACTCCAAGAGCAAAAGTGGAGAGAATCCAGGGATTTCTCCTCAATTTATCTGTTGTGTCAGCCTCTCTTTTTTGAATCTGATTATTCTCCTCGTCCATCAAGGGGTTAAATAAAAACACTTTAAAAATATTGTGGTGGATTAATCCAAATTCTTAATTAATATTCATTTATAACGGATATTCTAAACCAAACAATTAAAAATCTCTCTGGCTTTTTTCTACAATGGCTTACGATGTAATCATAGGAAGAAATGAGGCTGATAAAAAGAATTTTGGCGAAAGGGGGCTGATATACATTGGAAAAGGATATGTAAGAATGGGACAGTATACTTCCCTAAGCAATAGAATTCTCATGGATGTTGCGCGAAGCCATGTAATTTTGGTGGCTGGAAAAAGGGGGAGCGGGAAGTGTCTTCATGGAGACACCCTTATTACTCTTGCTAATGGTTCACAAGTTCCTATAAAGGACCTTGAAAATAATGGAGAAAGAGTAATTTCATTAAACAATAACCTCAAAATTGAAAGTTCTGAGAAGTCAGAATTCTTTTCCAGAGAAGTAAATAAATTGTTAAAAATAAGGTTAAGAAGCGGAAAAGAAATAAAGCTAACTCCGGAGCACCCCTTGCTTACAGTGAAGGGATGGAAACCTATTCAAGAATTGACAATAGGCAGTAGAATAGCTACTCCAAGAATTATCTCTGCATTAGGGAATAAAGAAATGCCTGAACACGAAATAAAACTTTTAGCCTATTTGATTGCAGAAGGGCATACAAAAAAAATAGTATTGTTTGCGAATGCCGATGAAAAAATAGTTGACGATTTTAGAAATTCATTAAAAAAACTTGATTCATCATTGAAATTAATTAAAGAAAAAGAAAATCATTATAGAATTTCATCGCCTTTATGGAAAAACAAAGTTTTAAATTATAATAAAGAGAAGGATGAAAAGGGGCATTTCATTAAGGGGAATAAAAATATTAATGAAAAGAGAAGTATTAGAAAGTTAATTGAAAGAGAGGAACTTTTTGGTCTTTTATCAACTCAAAAATATCTCTCTCAGAATATAATGCAGTTAAAAAAAGAAAATCTATCTTTATTCTTAAATAGGCTCTTTAGTTGTGATGGGAGTATTTACAAGGTTAATAATTATTGGGAGATAAGTTATGCTTCATCCTCCAAGCAATTAATAAAACAGATTCACAATTTATTATTAAGGTTTGGAATATTATCAAAGGTAAGATATAAAAAAATAAAACATGATAAAAAAGAATTTTTAGCCTATGAGATTATCGTTAATGCTGAAAATTCCATGAAATTTATAGAGAAAATTGGATTTTTTGGGAAAAAGGAAGTCAAACAGAAGATAGCCTATGAAGAAATCAAATCTAAAATAAGAAATCCAAATATAGACACAATACCAAAAGAAATTTGGGAGACTTACAGACCAGTTAGTTGGACAAAAATAGGAAATGCTCTTGGTTACAAACATCCAAAAGCGATGCGAGAAAGGATACATTATGCCCCTTCAAGACAAACATTGATACAGATTGCAGAAGTAGAACAACATGAAGGATTAAAACTTCTCGCGCAATCTGATATATTCTGGGATGAAATAATATCCCTAGAGATTCTAGAAGGGCATTTTAAGGTGTATGATATCTGCGTTCCAGAAAACCATAACTTCGTCGCCAATGATATAATTGTTCATAATAGCTACACTCTTGGAGTGATTGCGGAGGAGCTTTCAAATCTTCCAAAAGAAGCAAGCCAGAATATAGCGTCGCTTATATTTGACACAATGGGAATATATTGGACAGCAAAATACAAGAATGAAAAAGACAAGGAGCTTCTCCAAGAATGGGGTTTGAAATCAAAAAATCTAAAAGTAAAAATATTTGTTCCATTTGGCCATTTTGACAGATATCTTGAAAAAGGCATTCCTGCTGATGAAAGACTGGCGCTCGATATAAATGAACTAAATGCAGAGGATTGGATAATAACTTTTGGCCTTGACATGGTAAGCCCTGTTGCAGTGATAATGGAAAGAGCAATAACCAAGATGAAAAAGGGGAAAAATTATGATATAGATGATCTGATTTCTGAAATAGACAAGGATGAAAAAACTCCCAGGGAAACAAAAAATGCCGCAATAGGATTATTTGAAGCTGCAAAAACATGGGGCATATTTGCGGGAAAAGACGAAGAACCAACCCAAATCAAAGATTTAGTATATGCAGGAGGAACAGTTGTCCTTGATTTGAGTGTGTATAATTCAATAGGAGCATTCAATGTGAGGGCTCTTGCAATAAGCCTGATATCCCGAAAAATCTTTAGTTCAAGAATGAATCAGAGAAAAGAGGAAGAAGTGGAATCAGTATCAAGAGGGCTTGATTATTTTTCAAAAACCGACAAAAAGGAAAATCCATTAGTTTGGATATTCATAGACGAGGCGCATGAATTCCTTCCTCTTGGCTCAAAAACAATTGCAACAGATGCATTAATTCAGCTGCTAAGGGAAGGAAGACAGCCGGGAATTTCAGTAGTGCTTGCAACACAGCAGCCCGGGCAGATTCACAGAGATGTCATGACACAGTCAGACATAGTAATAGCGCACAGGGTAACCTCTGAACCAGATGTGCAGGCTTTGAATTACATAATGCAGAGTTATCTTTTGGAAAACATAAAAAAATATATGGATGATTTGCCGACATTAAAAGGCAGCGCAATTCTTCTTGATGACAATTCAGAGAGGATATATCCAATCAGGATAAGGCCAAGATTCACATGGCATGGCGGCGAAGCGCCTACGGCAATCAGCGAGGAGAAGAAGCTATAATTTTATAAACATAATTTATAATTTATTTTTTATGGATTTACAATTCTTTGTTGAAGCAGCAGAAGAGTTTGCAGAAATAGTCTGGCCAATAAGAGATAAAATTAAGGTAGGAGATTTGATGATGATAGGTTCTGTTGCAAGAAAAGTTCCAAACCCGATAGATTTGGACATGATGATTCTCCATGAAAATCCTGGTTTAGATGAATTCCAACGGCTATTACGAAGTAAAATATTCTTTACAGATCAGGAAGCATTTCATAGTTTGCAGAGATATTTAAAAGAAGCCAATATAATTGAACTGCTTGAGAAAACGAGGACTAATCATTTAGTTGCGAGAGGATTATTTCATACTTCTTATATAAACACCGCGTATTTCAGAGATGGTGATTACAAATGGAGATGGGACACACAAAATAGTCCTGAATTTGCAAGAATTGCTTTTTCAGAAGGAATGCTGTGGAATCCTGAAACCAAACATTATGATATTCCAGCAAAGACAAGATACGTGTTATAATATCCTAAAATCAACTCTTATCCTAATTTTATGAGGCGCAATCTCCCCTGCGGTTTTTGTCCTTAATATCTTTATTTTCTTTTTTTCAACCACAGCTTCTTTCTGTATTTTCTCCACCACCATCTTTTCTTCCTTGTCTCCGCAAAAATCATAATAAAAAACAGTTGTTCCCTTCTTTGAAAGCATAAATGCCTGCCTGAGAAAGCTTTCCTTAAGCCGTGGACGAGGCATAATGATATAATCAAATTGTTTAGGGATTATCTCACTGTTAACTTTCAGTCCTCTTTTAACCTTAGTCACAACATCTTGAATATTGCCATTCAACATTACCACTTTGTTTTTGACCTTATTTAATCCTATGTTTAATTCAGCATATTTGTTCGCATCACGATTTATTTCATTTGAATAAACTCTCTTGACTTTTGGATTCTTGGCAATAACAATTGAATAAGGACCGACACCTGCAAACATTACCAAAACTTCACTTCCTTTTTTTATCAGAGAGGCAATCTCTTTTCTCTCATTGCTTAATCTTGGTGAAAAATAAGTCTTATCAATGTTAAATCTAAACACACAATTATTTTCCCTATACAAAACTTCTTTGGTTTTTTCTCCTGCAATATATTTTGTTTCCTGCCTCCTAAGTCTGCCTTTGAACCCGCCTGTTTTTTCAAGAACAGTTTTTATTGTCTTGTTTTTACCCATTATTTTACTCGCAAATTTCTTTTTTGCAATGGCAGACGCCTTCCTGTCAAATTTAACCAAGGCGATGTTTCCAAGAATATCATACGCCCTTGTATTTTTCATGAAACATAGAAAGAGAGAATGTTATTAAAAGTTACGCAAGTTTGGATATTTTCTTCCTTAATCCTTCAATCTTTGATGGCATTCCTTTTGCTACTTTTACAACAGAAGCAATGTCTTCCCATAGAAAATAATTTTTTCCAGAACCATAAGAACCAAATGTATCCCTGCTAAGCTGATAAGCCATGGACGCGTCAAAAGGAAGCTGCACAAAATTCTTGTATTCTCCTCCCGCAATAGATACTAAATCAGAAGCAGTGGCAATTCCATAAAACGTTAGTCCAGCAACTTTAGATAGCCTTGTAAACCAACTGTTTTTAACCACCTCAAATCGTCCGCCAGCCATATCCAGGGCACCGTAAAATAAAGCCCCATAAGGATTTGCTAAATTAGGAGTAATTGAAATTTTAGTATGATTTTTTAGAATATTAACCAGACTAGGAAAGATGAAGTTTCCTCCATAAATCATCGCTTTTAATCCACGTGAGTTATTTGTTTGTGTCATAAAATAGCATCCTGCATATTATATTTAAATCTTTCTATTATGTAACCACTTAAAAATTACTATATTTAAGGAGCTGATGAAATAAGATAACTTTTTAAGAACAATCGCCTTAAAACTTATATGAAATTAAAAGAGATTGCTTTATATTTATCATCAATACTTCTTATTCCTCTAATAAGCGCCCAATTCACTGTTTCCGAGGTATTTTCATATATTGATGCCCAGACAATTTTTCTTTTGGTTGCATTCGGTGTTTTTGGGATTGTTCTTAAAGTAATCCTTGACAGGTTCCCTGCTTTTCGTGGAACAACAGCAGGAATTATGAGCTTATTGCTTTCTTTGGGAATGACATACGGAATAAACAAATGGGTTGGTGTTAATGATTTGCTTCCGAGTATTGGAATTTCAGGGGATATAACAGTTTATCTGCCAATAGCATTATTAATCATATTCTTGATTGCATTGGTGGTCTTTAGGTGGAAAGCCCTCATCATCGCCGGATTATTATTAATTGTTATCACATTATTCACTGATTTGGTGTATGAAAAAACCATCATCCTCACAATTGGAATTGTCTTTATGATAATCGGATTAATATGGGGGCTAAAAAGCAGGGTGGGAAACCCTGCACTGTCAAATGTTGTCAATGGAATGCCAAGATTAATCATTGAGGCAAGAGCATACAGAAGAATAGCAGACAGGCAGCCAAACCCAAAAATATACAGAAACTGGGCTTATTTTATAAATTACTTAAAATCAAGAAAGTATGGAAGAAATGAACAGGAGATATGCCAAAGAATGAATGTCATGCCATCAGATATAATAGCTGTAACAAAGAAATATATTAATTAAACCCGCTTGCTGAACTTTTCAATCAAAATAAATATCTATTATGTCTTTTGTATCAATTATGGCAACCTTATCCTGTTTTTTCAGCTCCGCGTCATTGCTCCACAGAGGAAGATTTAGTTTCAGGCACAATGCCAAAAAATTTGAATCATCTTTATCCGGCGAAATATTTCCCGCTTCCTTCATAAAAACGCCATAATATTTTAACGGAAAGAATTTCACAAATGATTTAAGACTGCTAAGTGCGGCGGAGAATTCACCTTTGGTAATGCGAGTTTTATTCATTATCAAGGGACTGTGTTTTTTCAGTTCCTCAATAGCGAAATCAGGGGAAAAAATTTCCATGTTGGGAGACATTATAATCTGCTTTGTAAAGGAATCTTTCCAAAAAAAACTGAATAGAATGTTCGTGTCTGCGACAGTTCTCATTTTTTGCGTCTGCCTTCTCTTATGGTGTTAACGCTCCAGTCGATAAAATCTTTTTCCTTGTCAAGTTTTTTCAACAATTCTCTTTTTATCGCAAGTTTTTTTGCCTTCTCTTCTATTGAACTCCTGACCAGATGTGTCCAATTAACCTCAGGAAATTCCTTCATTATTTTCCTGACTTCTTCTGGTATTGAAAAAGTGATACTTACCATAAACAACATAATTACGTTGATTATTTAAATCTTTGTTTTACATCCACTTACTCAATCCTTTTTGCTTATTCTTTTCCTTTATGTCTTTTAATCTGGCAAGCTGCTTCTCAACCCTTTCCTCTGAAAAATCATGCTCGTTGATGAGAATTTTCCTAATTTTATTCTCGTCAATCTTTTCAAACACGATTTCAAAGTCCTTGACCCTTGGCTTGTGAAATAATTCAAATATCTCCTTCCAGTCAAATCTGTCTTCTTCTGGAAGACTCAGCATCTGCTCTTCAACAGCCTTGAATATCAAAACAGGCTGTTTGTGTATCTTGACTAATTGCAGCGCCCTTTTCTGCCCTATTCCTGGAATCCCTCTTGGATTGTAATCAGTTCCAACCAGTATGCCCAAACATATGAGCTGGTCAAGATTTATTTCAAGCAAATTCAAAACCCTGCTGAGTTCTATAATCTCTGGCTTTACTTCAACATAACCAGAGAAAGTTTTTCTTCTTCTTGCAAGCGTGAGGTTTCTTATAAGATTAGGAGCTCCAAACAGCAGGCTGTCGTAATCCTGGCTCACGCTTCCATAAATTTCCTTATTTACTCTTGAAAGATAAGCTGCTTCAGCCTCTCCTTCTCCCGGAGCCTGAACAACTGCGATTCCCATTGCTTCCAGAAGTTCCTTGCTTTCTTCAATCATCTCATCATTTAATCTTATTAATTGGCTGCCATATTTTCTCATTCCCCCCGTATCATCTTTATCCTTTGCAAATTCGTATTTTTCTTTTGCGACATCCCTGCTAGATTCTCTTTTCTTATGGATTTTGTATTTCAATGCAGGAGCTTCTCCATCAAAAGCATAAACAAGCCTTATTCCGTCTTCAAGAAGGGATATGTTCCTGTAAAATATGCCAGACAAGTGGCTAGTTACCCTTTTCTGCCCGTCCATTAAGGGAGTTCCATCTGCTTGCCTTACTGAAGAAAGAAACTGGTAAAGCGCATTAAAAGCATCAACACACAGAATTTTTCCTCTTAAATCAGCAATTTCTATTTCTTTTCTAGGTATTATTTCGCGTATATTTAGTCCCATTTTGCCCTAATTAACCAAGGAGAATTTCTATTTATATTTATTTGATTACAATCTCGGGATGCTCTAAAGGTTCTGTAGGCAGGTTATATTTAAAAAATAAATTTCTTGCATAATCAACTAGAAAATTTCTTGTCTTGGATAGTGGAATTGATTTTCCCTTTACATGAAGATGCTTATATCCGTGCTCTCTCATCACATTTTCAATAAGAATTCCAGAGTGTCTCAATGGCACTTTTTGTAATGCAACTTCTTTGCATATAGTTTTTGCAATCTCCTTTTCGTCGGCAGAATCATCCAAACTTTCATGGGAATTATGCCTGCTAGAATGCTTAACCCAATCCTCAAGAGATATTCCTCTTTCCTTGGCTCTCTGAAAAGCGGCTCCTGCTAAGCCATGGCCCCTGTTAGTAGTATCATCTCCACCATGACTAATATATTCCTTATATTCCTTATATTCCCTCCTTAACTCATCATCATCTGCATTGTATTCTCTCATACTGTAGTTACTATTTAGGAGTATATAAGTTTTACTATATGGCTTTTTCCTTCTTGGTTTTGTCTCTATTTTTTGGAAACCTTTCTTAAAGGTTTATTTCCAAAAAGATTAAAATCAACAAATTAATAAAGAAAATTTCTCTTTCTAAATCATGCAAACGACTTTCATTCCAATAGATTATAGTCATTTTGATTTTGAAGGCAGAAACTATGCCAAGATAACAGGAAGAGACGAAAAGGGAAAGAGGTTATGTGTTATTGACTCCTGTCCAATATATTTCTGGGCTATTTTAAAAGATAAAATAAGCGAAAAGGAAATAGAAAGACTAAAGGTAAAGGTTGAGAAAATACAGCTGGATGTTAAGGGAAGAGAGACAAAAGTAGAGAGAGTAGAGATTCACAACAAGAACTTCCTAGGGAAGCCAGTAAAAGCGCTGAAGATATTTGCAACAAATTACAAGGACATGCACGAAGTAGCAGATAAGCTTGGTCTTCCTGAAATAGAGAAAAGAAGAGGATATGATTTAGGCTTAATAACCCATTATATAATTGAGAAAAAAATTATACCATTAAACTGGTATGAGATAGAAGGAGAATCTTTGAATAACAGCAGGGAATTTGGAGGAATTGACGAGGCATTGGACGTCGACATCTGCATTAAACTTAAGTCGGCAAAAGAAATAGAAAACAAAACATTTGCGCCAAGAGTTTTGGCATTTGACATAGAAACAAGCGAATTCCAAATTGGAAAAGGAGAAATACTGATGATTTCATTGGTTTCTGAGAACTTTAGAAAAGTTTTAACTTGGAAAAAACCAGCAGGAAGGGATGGTCTGGATTTTGTTGAGCATGTAAAAAATGAGGAAGAGCTTCTGGAAAAATTTGCCGCGTATGTAAAGAAAATTTCCCCTGATTTTCTTGTTGGTTATTTCAGCGATGGATTTGATATGCCCTACCTGAAAGCAAGAGCAGAGTTTCACAAGATGAAGCTGCCTCTTGGGCTTGACGGAAGCCAGCCTTCTTTTCACCGGGGAGCCATGATGACCTGCAGAATAGATGGAATTGTTCATATTGACCTCCTTAAATTTGTTGACACAGCTTACTCGCAATATATGCAGTCAGAAACCATGTCACTTAACGACGTATCAAAAGAATTCTTGAATGATACAAAAAAGGAATTTGAATTCAAATCACTTTCAAAGATGTCTGATGAAGACTGGAAAGATTATTTTGTCTATAACTTGCAGGATTCTGACTTAACCTATAGACTTTTTTTCAAGTTCTGGCCAGACGTGAGAGAGTTTTCAAGGGTAATGCAGGAACCCTCATTCGAGGTTTCAAGAAATGGCATGGCAAAAAATGTCGAGTCATTCATAATTCACAATCTCGACAGATTCAATGAAATTCCTGAAAAGCGTCCGACGCATGACGAGATAGGAGAAAGAAGGGGGAGGGGAAAATACGAGGGAGCTTTTGTCTTTCAGCCCATTCCAGGACTCTACGAAAACCTTGCTCTATTCGATTTTACAAGTTACTGGCCAAGCATAATTGCAACATTTAATTTGTCAAAATCAACCTTTCTGGAGAAAAAAGAAAATAACGCTCTTGAAGTTGATATAGGAAAAAAGAAAGCCTATTTCAGCAAAAAGCCAGGATTCTTTCCAGAAATGTTAAAGGAAATAATTTTGCTGAGAAAAAAATACAAGCAGGAATTAAAAAAGAAGGAAGATGCAATTACAAGGGCAAGAAGCAATGCCTTCAAGTTATTGGCTAATGCAAGTTATGGATACCAGGGATTTTTTGGAGCAAGATATTATTGTCCAGAGGCATCTGCAGCAACCACTTCCATAAGCAGGGATATGATAAAGGGAATAATAGAGAAGACAAACAAGGGAGGGTACAAAGTAATTTATGCTGATACAGATGGATATGCCTTTCTTCTCAATAATCACAATAAAAAAGAAGCTATTGATTTTCTAAAATCCTTAAATGATGAACTTCCCGGAATAATGGAGCTTGAGCTTGAGGGATTTTTCAAAAGGGGCATCTGGGTGACAAAAAGAACAGGAGATATAGGAGCAAAAAAGAAATATGCTCTTATTGGGGAAGATGGGAGAGTAAAGATAAGAGGATTTGAAACTGTAAGACGAAACTGGTGCCATCTTGCAAGAGAAACACAAAATAAGGTATTAAAGATGATTCTGGAAGACGGCAATGAAAAGAAATCACTTGCATACATTAAGGAAATAATCAAAAAAATCAAGGAAAGAAAAATTGACAGAAAAGAAATTCTTATTAGAACGCAACTGAAAAAGGCCATATCAGAATACAAAGCTATTTCGCCTCATGTAATTGCAGCAAGAAAAATGCTGGAGCAAAAAATACCGATAGATGAGGGCGCATTAATAGAATATTTCATTGCCGAAACTCGCGAAAAAAAGAAGCTCGTGAGGGAGGGCGTGAAGCTTGTCCACGAAAAGGGAGAATATGATATAAAGTATTATCTTGAAAGGCAGCTTCTTCCTGCAGTTGAAAATATCATGCAGGTGTTCAACATAGACATCAGGCAGACAATAGAAAATAAAAAACAGACAAGCTTAGGGGATTT
>CAYICW010000010.1:3327-11059 GCA_964362025.1 Candidatus Woesearchaeota archaeon | reverse complement strand
AATTGTCACAGCGCTAACTGCGCTCATCAAGAATACAAGTGCTAAAATACCGAATGCAAACAAACCTAAAGATTTTAATCTCATTTTTGTGTAATCATTTTGCAGTTACTATGGTTTATAAAGTTTGCTGTTATCCAAAATATAAATCAAATTAGCATAGGTTCAAACAATTTAAATAAGGGAGGGTGCTTTATTTAGCATTCGATAAAATGGCAATAAGGGCGCAGGAGAATTCTTTGGGGGCATGGGCATTTCTTATAGGAATTGTGTTGGCAATAATAGCAGGCGTCTTCACAAGAGGCTCCACAGATCCGGTTATTTTGATAATAATTATCATGCTGGGGATAATTGTCGGTTATTTTGTCTCTGAAAATAATGTTCAGATATTTCTTTTTGCTTCCGTAGCCACTGTAGTTGCAAGCTTTGCAGGCATTCAGGGGCTTGCCACAAATGTTGCGCTTACTGGAATAACTGTCAGCGGCGTTGAAATAGGAAAAATAATCGCCTCTGTTCTTACTGCATTATTATTTCTATTTGTGCCTGCAACAATCATAGTTGCTTTAAAGACAGTTTTCTCCATAGCTAAGGTGTAATCATAAAAATAGAATTATTAGGGCTTATCCTTCGGACTATGCTATATTAATAGGAGGATAATATACAGAAAGTTTGCATTTAAGATACAGATGAAGGTGATTAAAAGATAAAAACGCCCTTATATTTCCTTATATCAATAGAATAAATCAGTCAAACCTGCTTGTCTTGTGCTCATCTTTCTTTGCAGGAGGCTCAGTATGCTTGTGTATGGTTGCAAAAGAAGGGGTAGCTATCACCATATTATCCCCAAATCCCTGAATATTTCCTTCAAGAGCCTCAATAGTCTTTCTTATCTTGGATATGGCCCTCTTTGTTTCCATGGTATCCCTTTGCCTTAATTGCTTAATATCGATTATTGCAATAGTGTAACCGTCCCTTAATGCGTTTAAAATTTCATTGACATCCTCATACTGCCTTAATGCAAACAACTTAACCAGAACTTTTGCCTCTTTTTCCTCTTTGCCGAGGTCAATTTCTATATATTCCTCTCCGCTTTCATCTCCGGACAGCGATCCAGAAAACATTTTTTTTATTTTATTGAAAACCATATTAAATCCACTTTTGTATTATTTATAAATATTTCGTAGTTTTTTCACATATATTATTCCTTTAATGAGCTTGTTAATTCCTCTCTTATCTTGTCTATTTTTTCCCTTAAGTAGGTTTCCTGTTTCTCAAAAGACTTGATTCTCATGTCCAAAATTTTTTGTTTTTCAAGAAGCTCATTTTTAATCTTTGATTTTTCTGTTTTTATCATTAATTGGCCAATTATTTTGAAGACTTCATCACCAGACATGACGATTTCCTTCAGTGCAGAATTAGTTTCATCCAATTCCAATTCAAAAGCCTGCTTCTGAAAAAGAATATTCTGAAGATTTTGCTCCAAAATGCTCATTTCCTGTATTTTTTTGTCGTTTTTCATTAGTCTGCCTTTATTTTTTTGACTTTTGTTCTCGGTTTGTAAAAAATCTTGCTACGGCAATAAGGGCATTCAAATCTTTTCTTAAATGAAATCGCCGTTATCTTCTTCTCGCATTTAAAACATTTGTAGGTTGTCATTCTTCACAGTCAACTTCCCTTTCATTTAATTTATTTTTCATTATCATTCTAAATAGTATGTATCTGAAGCAAATTTTTTGTCACATTTGGAGCATTTCCAAATTCCCTTTGACAGTCTTTTTATTTTCTTTTTTCCGCAATAAGGGCATTTTTGTTTTTTTCTCTGTTTTTTTTCTATATCAACAATGCCTGCCCTGGCTCTTCTTCCATATCTCGCCCCGAATCTCCCTGCTGATTTTGTTTTTTTTAATTTTGATGTCATTTTTTAATATTTGATTTTTATTGGTTTTAATTTTTTAATGTCTTCTCTTAACTTTTTTACTCCAGAAAATCCCGGAATAACCTTTTCCCTATCTTTATAGCTTATTTTTCCTTTATAAAGTTTAACCTTTTCTCCATCTGGAAGGTTACAAATTTCTTCATTTTTGTAATATGGGGTCGCTGGGATTTGAACCCAGACGGCGAAGTCCCAAACCTCGAATCATACCAGGTTAGATCACGGCCCCAATAAGAGAAAGAAGTTAATGTTCTTTTAAATCTTTTCCTAGAATGCTAATCATCGCTTTATGTTTGTATTTGTTTGAGAAACCAATTAGCTCACGATATGATTCCATACTTTTTCTTCTAACCCTAACATAATAAATGGGTCTTCTATTGCAATTATAACTTATTAATTACGACCTGTGTTCAAATAGAATTATAAATCTTAATTATTTCTTTTCCGTCTTTTTTTCCGGTTTTTTCTCTGTTTTCTTTTTTTCCGGCTCTGCCTTTGCCTTTGTTTCTTCTGTTGCTTTTTCTGCGGTAGGCGTTGCAGCTGTTGCGCCGGCCGCTGGAGTCGCAGCAGTGGTTTCAGCAGCTTGTGCAGCGGCTTCCTTGGCAGCCTGTTCCTGCTTCAATACTTTTTCTTGTTTCTCCTTGATTTCGAAAAAGTATTCATCCAATTTTCTCCTTTTTTCCGGAGGAGTCTGCGTTATTTCCTTGTTTATTTCATTGTCATATTTTCCATCTTCTATTTCTCTTTCAACTTCCAAGGCGGATTTATTTTCCACCAGCACTCCGAGGGTTCCGCATGTTCCAACGACTGTTTTTACGGCTGCTTTCAAGTTTTTGGAAAGCATATTTGGAAGCTTGGTTTTTGCAACAGAAATAATCTGCTCTATAGAAGCGTTATACATTGTAATTTTTTTCTGCATTCCAGAGCCTTTTGCTATGCCTAATTCTTTTTTAAGCAATTCTGAAACGGGAGGAGAAAAGACTTTTATTTCAAATTCTTTTGTGGAAGGATCAACATCCAGTTCGACAGGAACCTTTAGTCCCGTAAAATTTTTTGTGAAATCATTTACTTTTTTTATTACTTGACTTATATTTATCCCAATAGGGCCTAATTTCTGGCTAAGAGCAGGTCCTGGCTCCATATTTCCTCCCTCAATTAAAAGTTTAATTTGCATTTTTTCTTCCTCCAAGACGACGTTGTTACGGCGTTTTTTCTTCCTCCTCCTTGTCTCTTCTCACAACCTTAACATTGTCTATCTTGACTGTAAGCGGCATTGGCACAACTGCCCCCAAGAGGCTTACAACCACTTCTTCCTTCTGCTTGTCTATTCTTAAAACTTTTGCCTTCTCCTTTTTGAATGGCTCTGATATCATCTCCACAATATCTCCTTCCTTTATCGAAACAGTGGTTGCAGATGGTTCAACCATGTTTTTTATTTCCTCGTATCCTATTGTTTTGCCAATTATTCCCTTAACATAGGGAAGATTGAAAACGGCTTCTTCTGCAGATTCCCGGTCCTCTGCCTCGAGGAGAACATATCCCCTTAATCCGTGGGGCCTTGATACAGAGTAAACATTTATCTTTTTCTTTTCCACTCTTTCAGAAATTATATCGACTGCTTTCTCTTCCTTGTTTGTGGTTACTTTTATTATAAATATCATCTTATTGTTTTCTTTTAATTTTTATTTAGCTCCGTCTAAGCCTTAAAAATCTAAGGATTAGTAATATAATTTAAAAATGAAGGTATTTAAATTTATTGGGAGGGTATATAACTTGGAGAACTATCATAATGATAAGCTTTTGTTGTTATCTTCTTCACTTCTGAACCATCAGATTTCATGATATGAAGATTATTATATCCTCCATCTCTGTTAGAAATAAAAACTATTCTGCCATCAGGCAGCCAGAAAGGATCTACATCATGTGTAGGATTATTCGTTAATCTTTTCTGATTTGTTCCGTCTGAATTCATCACATATATCTCTCTATTTCCATCTCTATCTGTAGTAAACGCAATCATAGTTCCATCAGGGGACCAAGAAGACTGAGTATTCAAAGATGCAGTATCAGTTATTTTATTTAGTCCGCTCCCGTCTTTATTTACTATGTAGATATTATAATGACTTCCATTTGTTGTTGCATCAAAGGCAATCTTTTGTCCGTTTGGAGACCAGCTTGGGGAATCCTGCTCTAATATTCCTGTTAGAGCACCTATCTTTCTTTGATTTGAACCATCAGAATTCATTAAATAAATCTCGCTGGATTTATCACCCTGTTGCCCACTCCTATCAGAAGCAAAAACAATTTCCTGCCCGTTTGGAGAGCAATCAGGAGAGATATCATCATTACTGGCATAACTAGCATTGGAAGTTAATCTGGTAAGTCCAGAGCCATCTAAATTCATAGAATATATCTCTCTATTTCCATCCTTAGTTGAAACAAAAAATAGTTTTTTTCCGTCGGGAGATGAACAGGGGTTACAATTCCATGGTAAAGATGGAAGATCTGTTATTTGTTGTAGATTAGAACCATTATCTTTTATAGTATAAATTTGAGAACTTCCAAATTCTGGTCCTGAAAAAAACAATATTTTCCCTTCTAGAGTTGGAGAAGCTGATTTTGCCAAAAGCGTTTCGTAATTAATAATCTCCTTAAATTGGACAGAAAGCTTTTTTTTGAGAACATCCATTTTCACTCCAAGCGAAGCTCCCATTCCCCCATAGAGTTCCCATCCTCCATCCTGTGCTTTTAACCTTAATCTTCCGGAGACTGCTCCAAAAGGCCCCGCAATTCCATACAACATAAGCTCCATTTGAGGTCCTCCAAACACCTTAAGCTCCAAATTATCGTTGACAGCAGGATTTGAAAAATTAAATTCCTTGGAAAAAGTTGAAGAGCTTGTCCAGATTCCGCTGTAAAATAATCCTAAATCCAAACTTGAATTTTGCTGGACTCTTACACTTAAAGGGTTTAAATTTGTTGGATCCATTCCAACATAAATTCCTAATTTGGGCACGATTATCACCGGGATAGGCACAGGAGTCGGAAGATATCCCATAACAAACGGCTTAAACTTATATTCTGCAACTTTTACCTGATACGTCTGGGCCATTCCAAGAGAATTAAAGCCCGCGGTTATATCAGAGGTTATATCTGTCAGATTCTTGAATTTCAGGTCGGTAATTTGATGATTATTAATATCAAAACTAAATGTTGTATTTGTATTAAATGAGATATTTCCATTTGCTATCAACTGGTCTCCTTTTGTATTTGGGTCATTATCCTGATCATACAAAACAACATTATTCAAGCTTATGTTAAAATCAAAATTCGGCTTCGCCTGTCGAGACATGCTAATTCCTTCTAAAGAATGAGAAGATAAAACTGATGAAGGAAGAAGTTTTCCTGAATAAGAGAGGGAAGCATCTTTTGCCGCCTGTTCCAAAGTTGCCTGGTCTGTGTGAAATGTTTTTTTGTCTGAAGAAACAGACACAATTTCCCTTAAAAGACCAGACGGAGTTGGGGTGCTGATTCCCGCAGCTATTATATCCCCTGCTGCGAAATTCATTGCCTGGGAAAAATACAGGCTCGTGCCATCAGCATTAAGCAATCTGCCAGCTTGATCAGAAGTCAAAACATAAGTGTTGGACAGATTTTGAACACTCAGATTATAATTTTGATAAGCAGAAACTTTTCCGTCGGAAGCTGCTACACTAACTTCATAACTTTCATTATTAGATACCTCTGGTGCTGTTCCGCTTATTAATCCTGAACCGGACAAGGAAATCCAGTTTGGTTTTTTGACCAGTGAATAACTTAAATTATCTCCATCTTGATCTCTTGCCTGAGCCTGATAACTGTAATTTTGTTTCTCATTAACGCTTGTTACAGGAGTAGAGATAAATGTCGGAGGATTATTTTTTACTATAACAATTGGCTCTGGTTCTGGCGTTGGTTCTATAATCTCCTCGGAACAGCTAAGAGATAATGATGCGGCAAGACCGGCAGTAATTATCCCCCTGCCAAACTTTCTTAACATTCTTTCTAATTGCATGACATTATAAAAATAACGTATTTTTAAGCCTTTATGTTACTCTTTTCTAAAAGAAATAAGAGACAATTATGGAGACCAGAAATCCAATTACCCCTAATAGTAATATTCCCACTGCAGATATCTTTGAAATGAGCTCAAATTCCTTCCTGGATGGCTTTTTCATAATCATCCATACTCTCTTTGATTTCAGGGCGAATAATTTCAAGGATTCAAGCATGTTAGTCATATCCTAAATAAAAAGGAGGAGTTTTTAAGTTTTTGGAATTATTGGTTATTAAGAATTCTTGTTATTGCGAACTCTAAATTATGACGCGGATTGGCCAAGGGAATAAGAGATTTTGCAAATAATTTAAAATCTTCTATAGGAACAAAGCCCTCGAGGGATTCGGCTAAAAGTTTTTTGCCATCTCTATTCACCTTTATAAAATAAAAATCTCCATCTAATCCGTCTCCAGCAAAATAAAGTCCATCCCTTAAGGGATTCCCATAGAAATCTCTAAGTTTTGCCATTTTATTCAATAAAGTCTATTCCAAGTTCTTCCTCTATCTCACGGTGCTTCATGCTTTCAAGAGATTCTCCGTGACCCAAAATCTGCGAGCTTCTTACTCCCGTAACTATCAACAAAACTCTTATTGATTTTTCCATGTCCTCTGAAATCTGAGCTCCCCATATGAGTTTTGCATCAGGACTTAATTTATTCCCGACATTTTCTATTATTGTTTTGCATTCTTCAAGGCTCATTTCAGGACCGCCTATTATATTTACCAATGCTCCTGTTGCATTTGAAATATCGACGTCTAATAGGGGATTTTGTATTGCTTTTTCAACAGCTTCTATGGCCCTGTTTGCACTGTCTGATTCTCCCATTCCAATTAGAGATACTCCTCCATCAACCATGACTGCTTTTATGTCTGCAAAATCAAGATTTACCAAGCCAGAAGTTGTCACAAGCTCTGTAACGCCCTTGACTGCATTGGTCAGTATTTCATCTGCTATTTTAAATGCCGTATGCAGAGGAAGTTCGGGAGCTAATTCCAAGAGCTTGTCATTAGGTATAACTATCAATGTATCA
Source organism: Candidatus Woesearchaeota archaeon (assembly GCA_964362025.1). GTDB lineage: Archaea > Nanobdellota > Nanobdellia > Pacearchaeales > GW2011-AR1 > JAGVNG01. Next base: position 4,002 of record CAYICW010000010.1, on the reverse strand, counting down.
ACGGTTGACTCCATTCTTTCCAGCCCGTTCATTGCATTTTCAAGCCTCTTTTTTCCTTCTATTGTAAAAGGAAGGGTCACGACGCCTATTGTCAATGCTCCCTGTTTCTTGGCCAAGGCGGCAACAATCGGCGCTGCTCCTGTGCCTGTTCCCCCGCCCAAACCGCATGTTATAAATATCATGTCTCCTCCAGCAATTTTCTTTTTTATCTCTGATTCTGATTCCTTTGCAGCCTCTTCTCCCACTTTTGGATTGCTCCCAGCTCCCAATCCCTGTGTTAATTCCTTTCCTATCAAAATTTTCTGGTCAGCGCTTGCATATAATAAATCCTGGGCATCCGTGTTTATTGCAATTAATTCCCCACCTTTTATTCCAATCTCCCTCATCCTACTCAGAGAGTTTCCTCCTCCCCCTCCAACACCAACAACCTTAATTTTTGCGGTTTGTTTCTTCAATAATTCCTCTAATTCCTTATCTATTTCTCTGACATCAGAAGATGCATCATAGGCTGAAGAATTATCTTTTAAGTAGTATGTATCTGCCATAAAAAAATTAGCTAATTAATGTTTATAAGGATTATTGTATTTTTTGTCCAAGTCTGCCGCAGCGGCGTCAGTCTGAAGGATTATTGTATTTTTTGTCCAAGTCTGCCGCAGCGGCGTCAGTCTGAAGGAT
>CAYICW010000010.1:0-3227 GCA_964362025.1 Candidatus Woesearchaeota archaeon | reverse complement strand
TATTGTATTTTTTGTCCAATTTTTCTGCATCCAAAATTGGTTTTTCCTTTTTCTGGCTTTTTATTGCCCTGACTTCCAGCGCCAATTTGAATAATTCCTTGAATTTATCCTTGAACATTTCTGCAAACTTCGCAAGAGGCTCCTCTATATCCACAATTATCTTGTTATCCTTTATTTCAAAGTTTAAATCTCTCTTAAACAAGAATTCTATCATAGCTTTAATCTTTTCATTAAGATCGTCAACCCTCCGTTTAACATTTAATTTGTATATAACTTCTTTTCCAGCCAAGGGATTGTTAAAATCAGCCATTATTCTCCCCCCAGATACTGTTAAAATCTTTGCAATTCGCCCGTCAAAATTAAAAACATCACCGGGAGTAGGATTTATTTTTTGTTCGGCGAATGTTTTCATTGGAATTCTCATTATTAGATTAGGACTTCTGTTGCCAAAAGCTTTTTCTGGGGATAATTCCACTTTATATTCTCCAATGTCTTTTCCTATCAAAAAATCTTCTATAGACTTCAAAAACATCTGTTCCCCCAGGCAAAGAATAAAAGGCCTGGCTTCTATGGGATGCCCGTGCCCTAAATGCAGTGTTTCCAGGTCTTCTTTTATGTTTGAATCAAAAATTTCCCCATTTTTGAATTTGCCTGTAAATTCCAGTTCAATAAAATCACTTTTTTTGAAAGCCATTTTATCTTGTTGATTAAAAACCTTTATAAATTTACTTTTTTTTGATATGTCATGGTCCTGAAAATAATAAGCGCGACCGAGGCAAAGCCTGGCACAAATATTCTAATAGACGGCGAGCCGTATACTGTCAAAAAGATAGACATAAGCAAGACGGGAAAACACGGAGCAGCCAAATGCAGAATAGAAGCTAATGGAATAATCAGCAATCAGAAGAAGATTATGGCTGTCCCTGGGCACGAGAGATTTGAAGTTCCAATGGTAGACAAGAGAAAGGCACAAGTATTGTCAATGGGAGAAAAAATCAGCATTATGGATCTAGAGAGCTTTGAAAATTTTGAAATTGATTGTGATGAAGAAATAAGAAACGAACTCGCAGAAAATTCAAATGTGGAATATTGGGATATAGAAGGGAGGAAGGTAATAAAACGAAAGCTTTAAACAGCTTTATTTCATTCATAAATTAAAATAGATGTTTTTATAAGATAAAACCATGGGAAAAATAATAGAAGCCACCAACAGATTATACAAGAATGTTTTTGTATGCAAGAGATGTCAAACTAAAATGAGGTCTGACCCGCAGAAAATCCTGAAGGGAAAGGTTAAATGCAGAAAATGTGGAAAAAGGGCTTTTCGACCGTTAAAGAAAAAATAAGATGGACTACTTCGTAGTTTATGATTTAATATTATTGGGATTGTTCGTTCTATTTGTATCTTTTTTTCTCTATATAAAAAGAGATAATCTTAAGAAAGAGGGGCTTTTATTTCTTTACCGAACAAGCTGGGGAATAAAATTAATAAACACCGTCGGAAAAAAATATCAGAAAACCCTGAAAGTCCTGAGCTATTTTTCGATAGCACTCGGATATATGCTCATGGCGGGAATGATTTATCTTTTTGGAAAAATGGTGTGGCTTTATGCGTTTACCGATATAGCAACTACAATAAAGATTCCGCCGATAGCTCCTCTTATTCCCTATATTGATAAGATAGTCAATATAGGCCTTCCGCCTTTTTATTTCATATATTGGATAATAATTCTTGCAATAATAGCAATCACACATGAATTTTCCCATGGGATATTCGCTGCTTATAATAAAATAAAAATTAAAACAACGGGATTTGGATTTTTCCCATTCTTTCTGCCGATATTCCTGGCAGCATTTGTTGAGTTAGATGAAAAGAAAATGGCTAAAAAAAGCAAATTCAAACAGATGGCCATACTTTCAGCAGGGACATTTGCAAATGTTCTGACTGCTATTTTCTTCCTTGCCGTTCTGTGGATATTTTTCTCCCTTGCATTTGCCCCATCAGGGGTAATATTTGACAGCTATTCATATTCTCCTGTGAATATTTCTGCTATTACAATGATAAATGGAGTTGCACTAAATGTTTCTTCTTACGGCAGCATGATAAATGCGGTTAATGACGCGGGCATAAATAAAATAAGAGTAGGGAATCAAAGCTACCTGATAACAAAGAAAAGCCTTGAAAACCAGAAGGATAATCAGGGATATATAGCTGCATATGACGACGCGCCTGCAATAAATTCCAATTTGAGCGCAATAATCCTCGAAGTAAACGGGGAAAAAGTAACAAGTCTTGACACATTCAGGAAAGAACTTGCAAAATACTCTCCTGGAGAGAAAATAACCATAACAACTAAGAGTGATAGAGTGGAAGAAAAAGACATTACCTTAGCAAAAAATCCTGTAAATGAAAGCCTTCCTTTCCTTGGAATCGCGTTCATTAACCCAAATTCTATTGGAATCACAGGAAAATTATTGAATACAGCCGCCTCTTTCAGAAAACCAAATGTATACTATGAACAAAAATCTCCAGTCGGTCTTTTTGTATATAATTTATTATGGTGGCTCATTTTAATAAGCATAAGTGTTGCTCTCGTGAACATGCTGCCAATGGGGATGTTTGACGGAGGGAGATTCTTTTATCTTACTATACTCGCAATAATCAAAAATGAAAATACAACAAAGAAAATATGCTCCTCGGTAAGCTATTTCCTATTTTTCCTGATATTAGTGATTATGTTTTTATGGGCAAAAAAAAGTTTTATTGGATAAACTTACAAGTCTATTACACCATCTTTGGTAAGTGCTGCAAATCTTATCCCGACCGGGAGATTTAGCAATGCAGAAATAAGAGACATATGCTCTTTTCCATTTCCCGATGCTATGCTAAGCGCAACCTCTGTTCCGTTTATTTTTCCCTTTAATTTTTCCATAAATTCATCCTTTAATTCCCTTATTCTTTTGTTCAAATCCACTCTGACGAATTCGAATTTCTTTTCGTGTACAAATTTTTGGGCAAAATCATCTCCAAGAACGATTATATTATCCCATTCTCCCTGTTTCATTAGGCCAGATACCTGGGCCCAGCTTCCTTTTCCAGAGGATAACAATGCAATAAGTTCCATTTTTAGATAACACAAGATATCTATTTATAAGAATTATTGTGGTAAGATTTATAAACACATTTTGTATCTGAAAAATACTATTAACGATTAACTACTTCGTTG
>CAYICW010000009.1:0-11552 GCA_964362025.1 Candidatus Woesearchaeota archaeon | reverse complement strand
ATTTCCATATTACGTAATATTACGTAATATTTATAAGTCTTTCTATTCCTGAAAACATAGGTTCGAATCCTATTACCTGCATGGTTCGTCAGAAGCATCCGCATATTTACCGCACCAAGGGATTTGACTAATCGGTTTAAAAGAAAAGGGAAACTTAAAAGAAACCGCAAGGTGTCTTTTATTTGAATCCTTTCACCCGCATTCAAAGAAAGAATTAAATCAAGCCTTATACCTGCAAAGTTCTTCTGATTTTTGTTTGATTGTTTTTGTAACATTAACAGAGAATAAATTAAATCTTGTGGCTACTGTCCATTTTTTATCTTCGCAGGTTAATTCTAATCTGCTGAATGCATTGCTGTCGTCCTCGCTTGAAACTTTTTTTCCAATATATTCTATTCCATCCTCCCAATTTGTGCTCTTGGCATATTTGTTAATCTCTCCTCCTCTTTCTCCGCCAGTCCAACTTTTTCCATCCCATTCATAAATAACATCTGGTGACATCAAATCCCCTACAAAATTATCAAATGCAGTATAAGTAACAATCTTTAATTCTATAAGTAATATAACATTCCCGCTTTGAGAAGAAGAGGAAGAACTAGAGATATCTTCTCCATTAAGTCCCTTTTCATACGTAATTATATTTGAAACATATTGCAAAACTTGCGAAGGAACATTTTGACAGTTTTCCCATTTAGTGTCTTTGCAATTGGCATTGACTTTTGTAGGCCCCCAATTATACGCTGCCAATGATATCTTCTTTAGATTTTCTCCTGAATTTCCCTTTGTTGTATAATAATCATTGAGCTTCTTCAAATATGCAGTTCCTATCTTTATATTCACAGTTGGAATATATGGGCTTTGTGAACTTTGGGTATATTGCAGATATATAGAATCGTGTTCGGTATTTTTATAATAATTTTTTACATCTAGTGCTGCTCCATCAGTAATCTGCATCAGTCCTCTTGAATCTGCATTTACAGCGTCTTTTTGTGCATATGATTCTTGTATAATAACTGATTTTATTAAATTTTCAGAAATCCCATATTTCTGTGAATTTTCTTTTATGATATTGCCATATAATGCAAGTCTATCCAATAATTGAGTATCTTTAAGTCTGTTTGTAAGAGTTGCATCTGGCAATACAGGTCCTTTTTCCTGTGGTGGCTGTGTAGTCTGGCCAGTTGTATCTTTTTTAGTGGTCGATGAACACTCAAAAAGAGCGCTATCCTTTAAGATAGGCACATTATTATTAGTGCTGTCGCATACCGCTGCTCCTCCATTCTGAGAGCACCACAAAACCAAATCATCAATATCATTGACACGGAATATCTGATTAGTAGTTGCTGACCTTATGCAATATTCAGGGGTTGCAGCTGTCTTTTCTTGATTTTTTTTATTAAACAATTCCAACGCAAGCTTGCCATAAACATCTCCCCTCATAATCAGCAGCCATCCTTTCTGCTTGTTCAAGAAGAATTTTCCAATAACCGCATTAATTTTATTTATCTTCTTGAAATTGTCATTCTCATTTTCTATTTCACTTTTCTTAGCCTCAAAATCAGGAGGGTTTTCCTTAGCATCCAAATTCGCTTGTACCTGCTTGTTGATGCTTTCGACAGTGTCATTTTCTATGTTTTGGTTTTTTATTACATTCTTCACGCTTTCCCTATCAAGCCAGCATCTCATATTTTGAGTTCCGCAATAACCAACATCCACCCATCTCTCAGAACCTGTCCCCTGCCCGGGATTGTTTGTTGCGCATATTCTGTATATTCCCTGATTGTACAATTCAGGATTTACGAAGTCTCCAACTCCTTCCTGCACGTTTGGATTCAGCAAGCCGTAAAGACTTGGTGTTCCTGAAATGCATTCTGCTTCTGATTTCACAGTTGATGTAGCCTGTTCCTGCAGATATTTATCCTGAACATAATTCACGGTAAAGGCAGTCGACACCTGCTTGAACCCGCATTCTTCCTGCCCATTAACAAGTATGCACATTTGGTTGTATCCAGATGGAGCAGTAAAGTCAATTGTGTTTGATTTATATTTTCCTTTTTCAATATATCCAAAATCAGCAACCCTGCTTATTGCAGTATCCTCATAGTATGAACTTCCAGGAGCTCCTTTCAAATATACCCTGAAGTAAGCGCCTGCGTCTTTTCCTGCAAAGATATGATAAAATACCTTATATTGGGACACCGGAGGATTTGTCGCTGTTGTGAATGGAATCTCATCAAATCTTCCTGTGAATTGAGCTGGTGAATCCGGCTCTGTTAATTTGTCAAGGAAGTTTCCGCTGTTTGGATAAACACCAGATACAAAGTTCTTGCATACCTCGCCCCCTACCTCCTCAGTGCTTCTTGCCTTGAAAGCCCTGAATGAATCGTCTGCATAGTATTGGGTAAAATAGTTAACTGATTTCTCGGCATTTTCCCATGCATTTGCAACTCCTAAATATTCTCCTCCGCCGCGCGCATTCTGGCCAAGAGCAGCGCTTAACAATGTTGGAACAACTATTTTTGCGACCGGGAGGCCTTGTCTCCAGAAGAACTCGCATGCATATATGCTTTGTATCTCGTCGCATATCCCCACTGTTTTTCCAGTATCAATATTTTCCTGTAAGCAGTCTCTGTATGATTTCTGTATGCTAATCCAATTGTCAAATCCGGCTTTCACTCCTGTCAGACAAACAGGCATTATTATTCCTTCCTGGAAATTTGGGAGGCATAATGCAATGCTTCCTATTACCCCGCTCTGCACAACATCTGAAACCGGGTATGCCCCGCCCAAATTGCACCTGCTTGAAGGACATATTACAGGATCGCAAACATTGAATAATATCTTGCATTGGTTTGGAGACATAAAGTCCTCGCATTCAACCTGAGGAATGTTAGGATTAGGCTGTCCAACTTTAACAGCTCCAACGCCCTGCACATTTACTTTGGCATCTGCTTTGCCTACAATAGAGGGATATTGTCTCTGCACGCTTAATATTGCATCTTCTGCTTTCTTTACAAGACTTGCAACCTTGCTGTCAGACAACCCAGAGAATCTCGAAAACGTTTCTTTCGAGCCCAATACAACAAGCTGATAAATGTCATCTCCTCCTCCTTCAAAGAAATCAACATTTCCATTTGGTCCTGTGTTTCCAAGATAATAACTGTATACTCTTCCTGATTCGTCAAAGCTTCTTATGTTTCCAAATCCCGGAAGAGTCTGGCTCATTGCAACATACCATCCTTCTTTTGTATCCAATGGAACAAGCGCAGGCGCTCCCTTGAAAGGCTCTGTTTCAAAATATTTTACTTCAGGATTGTTATATTTATTACTATAAGAGGAAGCGTCAACCTTCTTGAATGAAAGTCCAATAGGATTTACCGCATCTAAATTAATGCTTAAGAGGCTACCTTGTATTTCAAATGTTCTGTCCGCTACATATGAATTTGACAATACAATCAAATATTCTTTATTATTTGAAACATCTGTTACGAAATAAACATACTCATCATCTTTTGGAGAAAGATCAATATTACCATCTTTATCAGGGGTTATCGGTCTTCCCTTGAATGGTGTTAATGTTTGTGGAACACTGGCAATAACCTGTGTAAATTTACTCTGAACCTCTTTCCACGTTTTAAGTGTGGAGAATTCTATGTTCTTGATATCTTTTCTTGTTGATATAAAACCTCCCTCTCCTGAATTAAGTCCCCATTTGCTTAGGAAGGTATCTCTCTTTACTCCTTCGTCGCTATTTACCTTAACGTTTGAAAGCAGGGAATAAAGTTTCTGCTGTGCTCTTGCATCTCCTGGATTTTCCTGAAGAACATTGCAGTAAAATCCCACATCTCTTAATTCCTCAAAATTATAATTCTTGCTTTTATTCCAAGTGTCAAAAGAAAGAGCCTTCTTTATATCTGCTGCGCTTATTTTTTCAGAAGACTTTAATGGATTTGCAATTTCAGTATTAACCCCGCAGCTTCTTAAATCTGATTGGACTTTTGCCGAATAATCCTTAATCAAAGCAGTGCTGTCAACCACATCCTCTGAAAATAATCCTCCTTTTTTTAATATATTTGCTTTCTCTATGACATCAATATCATTGTTTTGGTCTGACAATACCTTGTAATAAGCATCTACCTCTTTGTCAATCTTGCCTGAATTGTCAAACAGGCAATCCTGCAATGTTGAATAAACTTCATCGCCAACCTTGGTTTTTTCTCTCACCCATTTATTACATTGGTCATACCATCCGCCAGGATCTCTCATCACTTTCTGCCTTGCCAGTCCTTTTCCATTAAGATTAGCAAGCAGATTATCAATAGTGAACAATGCGCCGGTTGCCAAGCAGGCCGTTTTTAATCCAGTAACGGCCTTTCCCAGTTTGGATGAAATATCATCAAGCTTTTTTATGTCCCCGTCCAGGCTTTTTATCTTTTCCTGCGCCTTTTCCGGAGACAGTTTCAAAAGATTATTTCTTTTTTCTATTCCTATTTTGAACTTGAATGTCGTCTCTGTTCCTGAATAATCAATGTTTGGAAGAACAGACACTTTTGCAACTCTCTTGAGATTTATTTTTTGTATGGTAACCTCGTATTTTCCTCCTATTACCATCGGAACATTTCTCTTTATAGAAACTGCTCTTTCAAAGCCAACACTTTTAGAATCTCCTGTCGTAAGAAGATTGACATTATTCTCATCCTTTATCTCTCCTATCTTTATGTAAGTAGCAGTGGTTGAAGTGCTTGGAACGCTTAATTTGCCTCCGGCTGCTGTAACAAGTTTTTGCCCATCCTCAAAACTCTTTCCCTTATCGGAAGCAAGAGCTTTTATCAAATCGATATTGACAGACGTAAGCATCTGCCCCCCAGCCACCTCTGCTTTTGTATAATCGCTTGAAATTTGCGGAACAGAATAAAATGTTGCAGTAGTAGCCCACTTCCATACATTATCTTCATACTTAAACCATAAAGGATTTGAAGCTCCTCTTTCAATGGTAAATATTGATGAAGAAGTTTCTGTAGGAGCATCTAAATAAAATATCTCCTTATTTCTCAAGGAGATTGAAACAGGGGCAGCGGCGTTATCTCCTACTTTTCTTACATAACCTTCAATGCTATATTCATCATAGCCGGGCTCATAAACTCCGTCAAATGAAATCTGTTTTACTTTCCCATTTATTGTAACGTGCCTGACAGAACTCGTTTCGCTTGAAAGCTTTAGCGCATCTGAGCATATTTCAGGAGCAGCTTCATTTGGATATGCTGAGCTGAATTCCTTGCACAAATCAACCAGTGTCTTCTTCTGCTGCATTAAGTTTACCAAATTTATTTTTTGTCTGAAAGTCTTTTTTCCCAAGTTATCAGAGCCATAAGTTTCAGATGCAAAACCCTTTAATACCTCATCATAATCAGTCAATGCTTTTTGATAATACTCATTAGCCTGCCCCTCGAGCTTTGCATCAACAGCTCCTGAGAAGTCTTTTATTTTTACCTTTATAATATTTGTATTGCCCCCCTGATCCTTGAACATCTCTTTTTCCTGTTCAGAATATGTCAGCCTGTCAATTGAGTCCTGATTTACAGAGTTTCTTCCGATGGTGTACACAAATGCGGATGCTTTTTTGATTCCGCTAACAACTGCCTTCCAAACATTATTAGGTGATGTGGAATCCTCATAAAGAGGGCCAAGCCTTGTTGAAATTTCTTCCAGTGTGCCTTCATCCAATGTCTGTGTAATTTCCGGAACAGCAATAAAAACGACCTGCAAATCTTCCTTCTTATTTGTGTTTTTTTCAGAGCCTATGTAACCCACATAAATATTCTTGTCATCACTGGTTTTTTCTATGAAGTCTCCAAGCCCGACGCTTCTGCTCTGCCCATTGATTTCCAATTCTATCTTAGGCGCTGTTTTCAGTGTAAATGCTTGGCTTCCAAACAATCCTGAATTCTCATCCTCCTTGCATTTAATCTCAACCTTCTCGTTGAGTCCGTATTTGTCCATGCTTATCACTTTGCATTTCCCATCAAGAAATTCATCTCCCTCTGCAACTTCATAAACATCTGCATTTACCTTAATTTTAGCTCTTGTATCAGGATAAGTAATTTTATCTAATCTTATCTTCATATTTGCAAGGCAATAATCAAATCCAGTCATGTATATTTTGTTAGAAGTCTTTCCTTCTTTCAATGAAACCGTGCTTGTCTTCTGCAAACCTCCAGTATATCCAGTTTTTCCCGCATAAATGGAAATTGTTGCCCCATCACTATCTATGCTTTCTGCCTTCAGAAATCCCCTTCCATCCCAAAATCCATATGCCTTGTATCTGCCGTTAGCAAATTCATTTGAATCAATTAGCGGAAGATAATATGAAGCCTGCCCGACGCCAAAGGCGTTCTCAATATTATATCTTATCTTAGCAGTCAAATTTCCCTCAACAAAATCAGGCATTGCGGACTCATTTGGCTGCCTTTTCAAAACAATAACAGCATATCCTACATTTTCAAGAATAGGATAATTGTCAAGAGTAGTGTCCCTGCCTGTTCCCAAAGCAGCCTTGTTTGGATGAAAGCCAACTCCCGCAACTTCCTTGGGAGTCTGCCCGGAAAAAGTCATGTAATCTATCGCTTTGACATCTACAAGGGGATTTATCTGTGTTGCAGCTATCTGGCAATAAATCGGAACATTCTGCTCCTCAAGCAAATCGCTTCTCACAACAGCAGGAGTGCATCCAAGAGGAGCTATCTGCAGAACAAAATCCTGTCCTGCCTCGCACATGCTCCTGTCAAACTGCCCTGGAGTTTCCCCGAAAAATCCGCCGGCAAAGCTTCCTATCCCCCCCATCGCATTATAATTATTCGTTCGCGTGTATCCTGCAGAAATTGTTGATAAGCTCAGTATGATAAAAATTCCAATTAAAAAAACTGCTAATAAACTAACCTTGGCATTTACAATATTTATATCGTCTGTCTTGTACATTAACATTATCTCTCTCTCGCCATCATTATTTAATTTTTTATAAATCATCATCTTATTCAAACCTTATATCCAGTTTTTTATCATCAAACAATATGAAATTATTTTGCAGCTGCTCAAGTGAAGTTGGTATTGGAAGGCTTTCTGCATTTATTCTGACAGCATCTGAGGAAGTCAGTTCTGATTCCAATATATAATAATCCTGCTTTCCTCCGCCTGCCAAAACACTTGATATTATCTGTGAAGGGATTCTGATGTCAATGCACTTCTCGGTTGTAAAGCCGAAAAATCCGCCAATCCCTCCTGCAGGAATCTGTATGCATTCTGTCTTTGTTGTCTCTGGGAAGTTCAATGAGGAATTCTTGTAAACATAAACTTCAACAGTGTATTGTCCTGGGCTAAGTTCAACATTTGTTTGTTCAGGATAAACAACTGTCCTGCTATTCTGGTCCTTCGCAAAGGTTACAATTGCATTTCCATTATATGCCTGCCCATCTAATTTTAATTCAATGCGCAAGCCATGAGTTTTCTCCATAAACACATTTACAACTCCAATATCAGAGGTTGTTGAGTGAAGGAGATTTCCTTCTTCATAGCCGTCTGCCTTTGCAACAACATATCCATTGACGCATTGCGGGAACATGCCCTTCAAAATTCCATTTTGTGTTTTTCCAATGTTGCATGTCTCTGAAAAGCATCTGTAAGCAACATCTGCCTCAACAGAAGCGAGGTTTGAATCAAAAGTATGAACTTCAAGTTGCGTATTTTTGTATCTGCAAAGTTCAGGTATGCCTATCTCTATTGCGCTCGCGTTCAAAGGTGTTCTTGGCTTATTTCCCTCTATAACCACTGCCATTGGGAACTGAAAAGTCTCTTCTCCTTTTTGAACCTGAACAAGAACAGAGTATCTTGCATTATACACAAAATGATAAGGAACATAGCAGAATCCAAGAATTCCTAATCCCGGCTGGTTTCCAACAGGACTGGCCATTAAAAGATTATCTTCAGAAGGAGAGACTTCAAATGCGCTTGGCCATCTTTTATCATTCAAAAATCTCACTTCTCCATCGACAGGAACATCAATATTATAATAATTCTTCTCCAATCCGCTTCCAAGCGCAATTGTATTTTGCTCCAGCGCAGTTTGCAAATCATCAAATACCTTGTCAGCGCTCCAAATTTTAGGCGAGCATGAAATCTCAATCCCGTCAACAGGAGCATATAATCTCAGAACATCGATGCTATGATTTTCCAGGAAGAAACTTTTCTGCTCGTAATCATAAACCTGCATCGCAGAATTATACAGCGCCCCAAGGTTGGAATTAATAACTTTGTTATGGTTCTTTACAACAGCTGTGTCATTTCCTTTTTCAAGAGTCATATCCATGCTCAAATCGACGCTAACAGCGTCGTCGTTTATTGTTACAGCTGCATTTGGCTCTTCCATTGACACAACAATGCCCTGCTCATAATATGCCTGAAAACTGCAGGCTCTTATTCTCTCATCAATAAATCTTCCAAGTTGTTTTTCCATCTCGCTTTTGGTTGGAACTTGCTCCTTTTGCATGCTGTTTCCAGAGACATAATACCAATAAGGAACAGGATTTCCCAAAAAAGCAAGTTGGGAATTAAATGGATAATACTGAGAGCCTAATTCCACAGGGGGCAGATAAATATATCCCGCCTGGCTTTCCATGAGATTCACTCCAGTTCGGGCATCATTTTCCAAACATGACAAAAAACTGGTGTACGCAGGCTCCAAACTAGCGGGAATTGAAACAGAAATTATTGTTCCCCTGAGCAAAAAGTATAGTCCAGCAGCAGCAACAATTACGATGGCCAAGATTACAAATACAGTCAGCTGCCCCCTTTTACTTCGCATAGAGAAATAAGAGAAATTACATATATAAACTTTATTGAGAAAGTTTGTATTTTTAGGAAATCAGGCTATAAATTTGACAATCAAAAACTCCGAAATTATGATAACTAATAAGAGCTGTATCTTTATTAACAATTAAATTACATTTTTTCTTTAATTAATTTTCTACAAAATCTTCTTGCTTGCCCTCAGATAATTTACCGCTCCAAGCAGAATAAGCACGCCTCCGGCAAAAATTATCCAGTTTTGAAATTTAAGAACCGCCTCTGGAACTTTGAAAAAAGCAAATGGAAAATTAACGAAGTATGCCGCAAAGATTAAACTAACAATAGAAAAGAATATCTTTAATCCTGTGTTCCTTCGGTAAGTTTGAAAACCCATTGGATTCCCGCCGAGCATAGGATTTCTATTAAACATAGGACTCATATGAACAATAAAGAAGAGACATATTTAAATCTTATCAAAATCGCAAATATTATAATGCGTTTTCAAAAAAAGCCTTAATCTTCTTTAAGGACAATTGGCGGAACATAAGTTAATATCTTTTCTTCAAAAACAACCACCGATTCATATAGCAAAATAACATCCTCAAATTGCTCTTTAATTTCAAATAAAAAATCTCTAAATTCTTCAGTGTTTTTCACATGAACATCCAACATTAGATTATACAGTCCAACGGTATTTGTTGCATAATAAACATATCTGTTATTTTTACAAAATTCAATAAATTTTTTTACTCTTTCTTCAGAAACGGATTTGAACTTAATCAATAATAAATGCCATTGTATATCTAGTTTATGAACATCAATCTTTGGTCTAAACCCCTGGATTATTTTTTCCTTTTTTAATTGCTTTAATCTATGATGTATGGTATAAAGAGGATATTTCGTAATTTCAGATAATTCAGTTATCGGCATCCTTGCAGATTGATTTAAGTTTTTTAGGATAGCCTTGTCTATCTTATCAAGGGTTTGGATTTTATTTTTTGGTGTTGTCTTAAGAGATTCTTTTGAGGCGGGTCTTACAAATTTATAGCTTATGTGCTCTGCCTGTATAAGCATAGTGAATGTATATTCATGAAGATGTTTTCCGAAAAGTCTCTTCATTTCTTCAAGCTGTTCGTTAAATTGTGCAATTGTTTTAGAACAGAATAGAAGAACGGCATCCCATCTGCCAACCCCTGTAATCAGCCAAGCAATATGAGGTAACTTTAATATTCTTTTGTAAATTTCATTTTCCTCATTTAAATTTAATCCCGTTAATTGAACAAAAATATAATAAGAATCAAAACCCAACTTTCCAACATCCATCATTGTATAATAATTTTCAACTATGCCTTCATCCTTAAGTCTATTCAAACGATATCTAACAACTTGTTTACTAGTTCCAACCTTTTTACCAATTGCAGCTTCAGCTAATCGTGCATCTTCATCAAGAACTGCCAAAATCTTTGTATCTAAGGCATCTATTTTCATTATTTTAACTTAATAACTTATTATTTATAAATATTACTATTATGTTAAAAATTCTTAGAATAAAGTTTATCATTATAATAAATATAACTTTTATATGACAAAAATGAATCTTGAGAACAAAGTAAGAGAAGTTGTTAGTGATACTTGTAGAAGCGTAGGTGCAGGTTTAGATACGATTAGACATGGCTACGAAAAGATGTATGAAAATTATCCTATAATCACAAATTACCTATCTTCTGCAGTTGGAACCATTGGAGGAGACGCCATCGCTAAACAATTTACAGATAATCCAAACGTTCGTTTCAGAGATGTAGCTTTTACTGCCTCTGCTGCTGCGGCATACAGTTATTTAGCTCCAAAAATGATTGAGTGGTCTACTAAAGCCACCAATAAAATAAGCAACTCTTGGAAAGATTTGAAGAATAGTGAAGTAGCACATACCTTGTTTAACACATCTTTACTTACTGCAATGTATTTCCCAGTTAATATGGCTTACTGGAATTATCTAACAATTAAGAATCAGGCACCGATAACAATGGAAGACAATATTAATGGAGCAATTACGCTTGGAATTGCAACAATTCCTTATCTGTTAGCCGATTATGTTGCAATTAAAAAATTTAGTAAACCAAAAACACAAAAATGGTTGCGTCCATTTTATAGTGGAGTGGAACTTTTATGGAATACTCTTTTTGCTGGTGGAAACTATCTATCCAAGAGGAGACAATAAAAAAAGGAGGTTAATGATAATATTTGTAGTTTCTTGAATGTTAGTATATAATATTTGTGAATTTCAAAACATCATATTTAAATCTTATCAAAATCGCAAATATTATAGAGGGTTTTCTTTTGAGAAAAGAGGGGAAAATTATTTATAGAGATGAGTTGTCTGATTATTTTGAACAGGAAAAATATGAATCATTAAATTTACCTTTCATTTTGAAGGGCGTATAAGCTAGCGGCAAACTGTATCCTTGACGTGGATAATTCCCAAGTTCGATCCTTGGTACGCCCATATCCTTGACGTGACGCGATTCTCGCGGAGCTTTCGGGAAGCGTTCTCGAAATGGATGATTCGGCGGTTCAATTCCGCTCGGGGCCATTTTCTTTGTAGTATCCGGTAATTATTCCACAACGCTGTCTTTATATGTTTCTTCATGATTTAAACTTTCTTCTAAACTACCAGCGGGCTAAAGCCCGCAGGGTTTCTAATACTCATTAATTCT
>CAYICW010000008.1:4229-12341 GCA_964362025.1 Candidatus Woesearchaeota archaeon | reverse complement strand
AAACGTGAACTTAGGGCAATACAAACATGGTTCACGTGCACTACACGCACCCTAAGTTTAAATATTTTACGTGTGAAAGCAGAAAAATAGGAAAAATTAAAGGGCACTTAGTCTATATTGTGCGAATGTTTTGTGTGTAAATCTGTTATTCCAAGAAAAATGTGCACTAAGGTAAGGAAAGTGATTAAATGGTTATTGACTTTTTTAGGACATTAGGGATTCCCTTACTTTGTCCCTCTTCTATCTCACTTATGTGTTGTTCTGTATCCCGGCTGGCACGTTCTAATTGGTTAATCAGTTCTTCACAAGAATTAAAAGCCTGAGCAGAAGTGCAATATTCTTCTACTGTTTGTTTGGCAAGAATATAATACTGGGAATGGAAACCACAGCTTCCATCTGATTGATATTGTGGACATGTCATTTTAATATTTAGGGAGTCCTCCGGTTCCTGTTCCATGAGGAGCAAAACCAACAACAGACATCTCTAAAGATAATGTTTTTATTAATGGATGTAAGGGTGTTAATTGAGAACATTCAAGATCATATACATAATGACCTCTGTCATTTTTCTCTACATTTTCTTTATCACCAATCCAGGTTAATGCAGCTCCACTTACCATCTCTATTATTTTAGAACGATCTTCCTTAGATAACATCTTTTGTGATAAGAGAACATATTTTTGTCGGTTTGCCATCATTTTTGTGAATAACACTGGTTTTTAAGATTTATTGTTCTGGATTTTTGTTGGATTGTGTTCACATCCTGACTGGCCGTCAGGCAAGTAGGTTAGCTTTGTTATTGATTAATATTCATCAGAAGGCTCTTTCAGCAGGTATATTACCAACAGAACAAAAAGAATGCTGATTAGCGTCGTGAATACTGAGGTTATAATACTCAGTACAGATGAATCCTTTATTTTTGTTATAAATTCCACTGCTCTTTTTGAAATATCAAAGATAGTCTGACGCCAGGTAAATGCAATTGTGAAGCCTGCGCCAACGACAACAAGTGTTTTCAATTGCCTTCTAAAGTCTTTTCTAAAATTCCTGCCATGTATAATAAAATCCATCAATCCTCTTCTCATCTTGAACATAGTAAAAACAGGCTTAAAAATTTTCGCTAAACTTTTGTGTGGGAGATGTTGTGCACTTAGGTTAACTTCTTGCCTGTTGCAAGACAGGTAGTGAAATAAGGAAAAAGAACAGAATAAATGACAGTGAATAAAGATAAAAGAATGAATTAAATATAAAAAAGAAAAAAAGAAAAAACTAAAGATTATTTCTTCTTCATCATTCCGTAGTTTCTTGCTAGCTTAGTTACTCCTACTACGAACCAAGCCAATGCAATAATCCAAGCTGATGTCTCTACTCCGAGGTCTACTCCCAATAGAGGAAGTAAAAGTACTACACCCACCAGAGTCACCAACCATGCTGTTATTTTTGCCATATTATATATTCAACCTCCTTTTTGATGATACTTAAATGATTAATAGATAAGGGAGGGGTTATTATAAATCTTTCTTTTTTACATTTTCCGTCGGTTTTGGCCTATTTTTTGGTTAAAATTGGGGAGAGGGTGTTTAGGGATGTTCAAACAGCCTGTTTAGTCTTTTTTCTTGAGACAAACAGCCATCTGTTGGGCATATTCCAGCACATCTTTTTGAATTGGGTTAATAATGAAGGAAGCAGAGGCGATGGTTTTTTGCCGACGCAAACAAAAGATATTTAAATATACATTTGTAAATAATATCACATGTTTTGGTTTTTTGGTGGCAAAAGAGAGGTTGAAAAACTCAAAGAAGATACTAAACGGGGTTTTGAATCTGTAAAAAAAGACATCACAGCAGTCAGTGGTTGGATAAAACACCTTGATTCTGAGAGAAACTTGAATAAAAAGGAGATGGATGATATAAAAGAGAGTTTATCGACGATAGAAAAAGAGGTTGAGGGGCTGAAGAATGTTATTTCTATAATGAATGATCTTAAAGTCGGTAGGGTGTTTAAAACAACCAAACAGGTGTTTAATAAACAGCAGGGTGTTTATGCTGTTCAAACAGGTGTTCAAACAGGTGTTCAAACACCAAAATTAGACCAATTTTCAATAACTGAAAGAGCTATTTTATGGGTATTGCTAAACACAGATATGAAGCTTAGCTATGATGACCTGGCTTCAATGCTTGGAAAGGAGAGATCAACCATAAGGGGACAGATAAGCAGGATAAAGCAGAAAAGTGATGCATTAATAGAGGAAATTACAGAACAAAATGGGAAAAAGAGAGTGTTTATACCTGAAAATATAAAGGAAAACATGCTCAAAAAGACAAAAGTGAGAGTTAAGAAAGACCTAGAAGACAAAGAAAGACAGTCTTAGATGCTGAAAATAGGATTTGTGTGATTTAGGAACATTGCTGGAAGGGCAAAAGAGAGAGTTAAATAAAGAAAAAAGAACGAAGAAACGAGTTACTCGGGGAGCGGCTTAATTGTATAATCAATATTGACTTACATGTCCCTCAAGGCAATTATAGTGGAAAGTGAAGCTATCTGCTTGAGGTTTGAAGCGATTTTTAGAACTATGTTCTTATTATTAAGCTTGGTTTTCTCGACGGGAATTCCCTTTTTTATAAGCTTGCCCACATAATCCCTTATTGAACTTTCTGTGAGTTTCAGCCTGTCTGCAAGAATCCGGTAGTCTGTATGGCCAGTCAACTCATCAATCTGGTATATTGTTGAAAACACTAACCATTCCTGTTCTGTGAGCTTTTTGAACTTTTTTCGTACTTCTCGCTTTATGTTATCAAGGGATTTAAGCATTTCAGCTGCATTTTCTATACTGTTTTCGGGTTGTCTGTCTGTCTGTCTGTCTGTCTGTCTGTCTGTTGGAACCCCTTCATTTCCAGTGGAAAACGACTCTTTTTGAGCTAATTTTGGGTTAATATCAAGGGAATGTGTTGGAATTATGTGTTGGTCTGTCTTATTTTCAATGGGATGTGTGGGAGTCTCCTTCTTTGCTATCTGCTCTATAATCTGACATAATTCTATCAGACTTCTTTTCATCTCTCCTATTTCTTCCTTTAGAATATCAATATCTTCCTTTACCCTGCTAAATGATTCTTTTATTGGGTCCATATTATATTATTTTCCCCTCCTTGATTGTATAAAAAGATTATTGCTGTTTATCCTTATATATCTTATAAGCCTGATCTGAAAGAGTCCATCTTGATCTCTTTAAATAAGTTTTCCCTTTTGGATTCTTCTTTATTTCAATCACCAATCCTCTCTTTTTCAGGTTTTGCAACAAGTCCTTGATGATTTCATCGTCCCTTACAATTTCTTCTGCAATATAGGATGTAAACATCGACTTAGGGTTTATAGAATATAAGAATGCTAATACCTGCTCGGATATCTTTTCCTTCTTTTTATCAGAAAGTTTCATGAAAGAGATAGAGAATATCTTTATTTAAAATTTTGTTATTTCTTGTCGGAATCGTCGTTCTTTTTTAATATTGGCATTTGAATATGGGTTGGGAGACCCAT
Organism: Candidatus Woesearchaeota archaeon; assembly: GCA_964362025.1. Lineage (GTDB taxonomy): Archaea > Nanobdellota > Nanobdellia > Pacearchaeales > GW2011-AR1 > JAGVNG01. The sequence goes on along the minus strand of CAYICW010000008.1, from coordinate 8,807 downwards.
TTCTTCTTCAAGCTGCAGGGATTTTAGGCTTGTTTTTCTAAGTATTATGTTAAAAAGGGGTACCTTAAATTCATCGGGCATCCCCTTGTCTTTCCATTGTTTTATAACATCTTTTGCCAGTTTGGGATCTACTGACACGAGCAGGGTTCCCTCCAGATTAACTAATGCTATTTCGGGGTTGTATTCTATCTTATATTTGAATTTGATTGCCAAAAATTCCTCCTTTGATTTGAAAACCTCCTGGTTGACCTCTTCAATGTTAGAAATATCCAGCTGACTATTCATCTTAAGATCCTTTAAGATATCTTTTGATTTTTCTATGCTAATCTTTGTGTAATTAAATCCCATTAGTTTCATTTTATTCTAATTTAAACATCATTTTTAAAGTTTTTTATATGCGAGTATAAGGAATAAGAAGACGGGAATCGGGAATTATATGAGATCTTCTTCTGATACTATAACAAAATCGCCTATTGCTATTATGGCGCTGTAGGGAATAAGAAGCTCACTTGTGTTTGTTCTTTCAAGATTTAGGTTCTTTGTGTAGGGGGTGGAATCTTTTACAACAACATTAATCAATTCTCCTGTCTTTGTTTCAAACAGAATATCCTTAACAAATCCCAATCTTTTTCCTTCTTTTGTAACAATCATCTTCCCCAGGAGGGAACTGAAAGGATTTTTGCTTGCTTGCATCTCTTTCTGAAATGTGAATAATTTATAAAGTTTTCTGTGAAATTAAATAGAGTTAATAGTATATAGAAAGAGCCCAAAAACACCCCCACCCCCCTGTTTCTTATAGAAAGATTTAAAAAGAAATTTTTTGATTTTTTATTTATATTATTATTTTATAAAAATTTATATTATATATTATATATATCAACTGAAGATTATTGATTATTGGAGATTTATGCCGTCTATTTCTTCTGAAATTAATGGTTTTTGGGATTTTAGGCTATATTTATTATGAGTTTGTTAATCTTTAGAATTTAAGTCTTTTGGCATTTATCCCATTATTCCCAATTAATCAAAATTAAAAAGAAAATCCTTTCCATAAGAAATTAAGGTGTTTTTCTTTTTTAGTAGTTATAAGTGTTTATATAACAAATTAAGTTTTTTCCGTATATCTTGAGGACAAAAGGAATTTTTCCATAGGAAATGAGACTGTGAGGGAATCATATGTTTTGCAGGATATAAACGTTTAAATAAAAAACAGATTAAAAACAAGCACAAGAAAATGATGCATAAAGAAATAGAGGGAATTTTTGATTCTTTCGATAATAATACAATCTTCAGGGACAAGTCAATGCTTCAATCGAATTATATACCGGATCAGATACTTCACAGAGAAGAACAGATAAAACAGATAGCTTCCATCCTTGCTCCGGTTTTAAGGGGGGAAAAACCAAGCAATTTATTTTTATACGGAAAAACCGGGACAGGCAAGACACTTTCGATAAATTATGTTGGTGAGGAGTTGCAGAAGAGAGGTCAGAAAGAGGGGGCAGTTAAATTAAGAATTGAATATCTTAACTGCAAATTAAAAAAAGTGTCTGATACAGAATATAGAATACTGGCCGAGTTTATAAAAAAATTAGGGGGTGAAGTTCCTCAGACAGGATTACCAACCCAAGCAGTATATTCAAAGTTTATAGAATTAATTGATTCGGAAAAGCAATTGGTTGTTCTTATCTTGGATGAAATAGATCAGGCTGTAAAAAAGATTTCAAGCGATTTTCTCTATAATTTGACAAGGCTTAACTCGGAGCTTTCAAACACCCAACTATGCATTGTCGGAATAAGCAATAATCTTACCTTCCTAGATGAGCTGGATCCAAGAGTCAGAAGCTCGCTGTCAGAAGAAGAGATTGTTTTTCCCCCATATAATGCCCTTCAACTTCAGGATATTCTATCCAAGAGATCTGAAAAGAGCTTTAAGGAAAATATTGTAGGAGAAGGGGTGATACAGAAATGCGCTGCCTTTGCGGCCAGGGAGCACGGGGATGCAAGAAGAGCATTGGACCTGCTGAGGATAGCGGGAGAATTGTGTGAACGGGACAGATCAAAGAAAATCCTGCTCAAACACATAGATGAGGCGAACAACAAAATTGAAAGGGACAAGATACTTGATGTTATAATCTCGGAGCCAAAGCAATTCCAGCTGGTTCTTTATTCAATAATACAACTTTCAGAAAAAAATAAGGAGAAGCCGATTTTTACAGGAGATGTTTACAATTTATACCAAGAATCCTGCGAGAAAACAAAAACAGAAGTGCTGACACAAAGAAGAGTAAGTGATATCATTCAGGAATTTGACATGCTGGGAATAATAAATGTCAAGGTTATCTCAAAAGGAAGAGGAGGAAGAATGAGGGAGATAAAGCTCGCGATTGCTAACAACATAGTTAAGAAAGCAAAAGAAATAGTAAAGGAATCTTTGGGATACACATAAAATGGATCCAAAACAAATCTTAAAATTTTGCATTGAACGAGGGCTGCTTGTAGATAAGGATGTTCTTAGCCTTTTTAGCGAGAGCAATGATATTGAATCTATGAAACGGATAATCGAGAGGATAAAAAATCAGACTCACGAAAAGATAATAACCAAAGAACTTTTCAACAAGAATCTTGAAAAAGCAACGCAGATATTTTCCCTGCTGCCGGAGGAACAGCAGAAAAGTCTTGAGAGCCTTAAGATAAAACTGGGATTAAGCATCGAGATCTCTAAAGAGGTTATCTCTTCAATAAAGCAGAAGGAATCTGAAATTCTTGAAGATGAAGGAAAAATCAAGATAATCTCCACAAGCCCATCAAGAAACTCCAAGATAGGGGTGGAAGATTTTGTCAAACATTTCAGAAACAGATTCTCTGACTTGAAGAATATCCTTCAAGATCGGCCTGAGCTTAAGAATCTCATTTCTATAAATAAGATATCAGGAAATCGCCAGGGAATATCAATAATCGGGATGGTTATGGACAGGAGGGTGACTAAAAACAAGAATATAATCCTAGATGTGGAAGATCTAACCGGCAGGATGAAAGTTTTGATAAATTATAACAAGAAGGAAATATATGATAAATCTGAGGAGATATGCCTAGATTCTGTATTGGGGTTCACCGGCTCGGGAAATAGTGAAATTCTCTTTGTAAATGACGTGGCATTCCCTGACGTGGCGCTGGCCGGGCGAAAAAACGCCAGTGTGGAGGAATATGCCGTCTTCCTTGGCGACTTGCATTTTGGCAGCAAAAAATTCTTTATGGAAAACTTCGAAAAATTCATAGATTATCTCAACGGAAAAGTTCCAAACACCCCTGAAGCAAACAAAATAAAATATCTTCTTATAGTCGGTGATTTGGTTACAGGAATAGGAGTGTATCCCAATCAGGAAAAAGATCTTGCAATAACCGATTTGGAGGAGCAGAACATAAGAATAGCCGAGCTTCTTAAAAAAATAAGAAAAGACATCAAGATAGTGATATGCCCTGGAAATCATGAAGGAGTCCGTCTCATGGAACCGCAGCCCTTATACGATGAAAAATATGCCTGGCCGTTATATGAGATGGAAAATGTCACCCTCACGGAAAATCCAAGCGTGGTGAATATAGGAGCGAAGAAGGATTTTCCCGGATTTAATATTTTGATGTATCATGGAATGTCATATCCTTTTTATGCAGGCAGCATTCCAAGATTGCTTAAGGGAAGAGCGATGAATGCGCCGGATGAGATAATGAAATATTTGCTAAAAAACAGGCACCTTGCCCCAACTCATAATTCTGTCCAATCTTTTCCACATGAAAAAGATCCGCATCTCATAAGAAATGCCCCCGACATTTTCTTTTCAGGACATACCCACAAAAGCGCGGTTTCGCATTACAATAATATCCTCGTAATTTCCTGTTCGTCATGGGAGGATAAAACATCATATCAGGAAAAATTCGGAAACGAACCTGACCACTGCAAGGTTCCCCTGATGAATCTGAAAACGAGGGCAATTAAAATTCTGGATTTTGAATAAAAAATGGATAATAAACATGCTATCATTGTTACGGGAATAATAATCAAGAATGGAAAATATCTTATCACTAAAAGGAGTTTAAGTAAAAAAGTATTTCCTGGGAAGTGGACCCTCCCAGGCGGAAATCTTGAAATAAAAGATTATGTCAATCTGCCTAAAGATACCAAAGACCATTGGTATAATATTCTTGAGAAAGTTTTAAAGAGAGAAATTTTTGAAGAGACTAGTCTAGAAATTAAAAATATTAGATATCTAACAAGCATGACTCTTATTAAAAATGAAGAACCTGCTTTAATTATAAGTTTATATGTAGATTATGCCGGCGGTGAAGCAAAGATTAATGACGAATCTATTGATTTTAAATGGATTAGTTTAGAAGAAGCTAAAAAATATGATTTAATAGAAGGAATTTATGAGGAGTTGGTTATGTTGGATAATCTTCTGAAAGGTAAAAAACAGGAGGAATGGAAAAAATAGACATGGAAGAAAAAAGAAAAGTGGCTGCAGATGTTGATGAGGTTTTGCTAGATTTTTTTTCCATTATGAATGATTTTTATAATAAAAG
>CAYICW010000008.1:0-4129 GCA_964362025.1 Candidatus Woesearchaeota archaeon | reverse complement strand
TTGATGAGGTTTTGCTAGATTTTTTTTCCATTATGAATGATTTTTATAATAAAAGATTTGGGACAAACCTCTCAATTGAGGATTATGTTTACTATGATTTGGAGAAAGTTTGGGGGTGTACAAGACAAAAAGCCGTGGAAATTGTGTTTGATTTTTACAGGAGCCAGGAATTTAAACAAATCTTGCCTGTAAAAAGAGCGCAGAAAGCAATTGAGATATTATCAAGAAGCAATGAATTGAGTGTGGTGACCTCAAGACCTTCCTTTATTGAAGCAGACACAAAAAATTCCCTGAACAAATATTTTGGAAACGTTTTTAATGAAATATTTCATAACGGGCAATATGGAGTTAATTCTTCGGGGCTTGATAAATCAAGTTATTGCCTAAAGAATGGAATTTTTGTGATTTTAGAAGACAATTTGGATATTGCCAGAAAATGCGCTGAAAAGGATATTACAACCTTTTTATTTGACAAGCCATGGAATAAGAATTCTAATCTTTCAAGCCGAATAATAAGAGTCGGAGAAAAAAGAAATCCTTGGGAGGAAGTTTTGGAACACTTGAAATAAAATGAACATCCAACAATACTTCAAAGACATCGAGAATGGAACAAAAGCGGTATATGCAATAGCCGAGAAAGCCAGGGAAAAAGGGCTGGATCCCGTCGACAAAGTTGAGATCCCCCTTGCAATGACTATGGCCGAGAAAGTTGTGGCACTCGTCTCCACAATATATCCGCAGATGGAAGGAGCGGGAATTGACAAGAGAATATTAGAGCTTGAGAAAGAATATGGAAAGCTGGATGTGGCTGTTGTGTTTAAGATTGCGGAGGAAATTGCAAAACAGAAATTCTGCAGATTTGACAGCTTGCTGCATGCGATAGATGCCGGAATAAGAATAGGTTTTGCATATAATACCCTTGGAGTTGTCTCGTCTCCCATAGAAGGTTTTACAGAACTTAAACTGGCAAAAACCGCAAAGGGAGAGGATTATTTCGTCGCATATTTCTCAGGACCAATAAGAAGCGCGGGAACGACTGCTGCAAGCGTTGTGTTAATTTTAATAGATTATCTAAGGGAAATGTTTGGATACGCAAAATATGATCCAAGAGAGGAAGAGGTAAAGAGAACTGCGACGGAGCTTTTGGATTACCATGAGAGAATAACCAACCTTCAATACATGCCAACAGAAGAGGAAATATTATTCCTAGCAAGAAATCTTCCATTTCAGGTTAATGGAGAGGCATCTGAAACACTTGAAGTTTCAAATTATAAAAATCTGGACAGAATAGAAACAAATTATGTAAGGGGGGGAATGTGCCTGATTCTTGGAGAGGGATTGGCGCAGAAAGCAAAAAAAGCATTTCGATTGTTAAAAAGCTTGAAAACAAGAGGATTCAAATCATCTGGATTTGATTTTCTTGAAGAATACATAAAACTCCATGAAAAAAGGGAAGTTGGAAAAGCGGACGAATCTCCAACGTACATAAAAGACCTGGTTGCTGGAAGGCCTATATTCGGGCATCCGTCAAAATCAGGAGGATTTAGATTTAGATATGGAAGGGGGAGGACTTCTGGGTTCAGCGCATTCTCTTTGCATCCTGCGACAATGGCAATAACAGATGATTTTATTGCAATAGGAACCCAACTGAAGATTGAAAAACCAACAAAAGGGGGAGTGGTGACAAGCTGCGACACAATAGACGGGCCGATAGTAAAACTTTTTAATGGAAGCGTAAAAAAAATAAAAAACAAGGCAGAAGCAAAAAAACTTTATCCTGATGTAGAAGAGATAATTTATTTGGGAGACATCCTGTTTCCTTTCAGCGATGTAGCAAATAGAAACTTTGCCTTGATTAAACCGGGATATGTTGAAGAATGGTGGAGTCTGGAGTTGAGGGAAAAAGACCCTGAATTTGAAAAACAAATTGATAAATTTAATATTGGCATTGAACAGGCAATTGACCTGAGTGAGACACTCAGGATTCCTCTTCATCCCCGTCACATTTTTTACTGGACAGAAATATCCATTGATGAGTTTTTCGGGCTGATGGAATGGATTAAATATTCAAGAGTTGCAGGAAAACTTATTCTTCCATACAGGAAAAATGACCAGGATAAATTTAAGCTTGGAAAACGGGCGCTTGAGCTTTTGGGAATAGAACATGAGGTTACAATAGAAGATGTTGTTCTGTCAAAAGAAAACAGCAAGGCGTTGTTTATTAATTTGGGAATGGACATCCAGGTTCTTGAAAAAGAGGGGCAGTTGCCAAGCGAGATTATAGACCAGACAAAATTCGACAGGGAAAAATCTGTCTTGGAGATAATAAATTCCCTATCCAAATTTATAATAAAAGACAAAGCAGGGGACTTTATAGGCGCGAGAATGGGAAGGCCTGAAAAAGCAAAACTAAGAAAACTTGTTGGAAGTCCGAATGTTTTATTCCCTATCGGGACAGAAGGAGGAAGATTGAGAAGCGTTCAGGCTGCATGTGAAGTTGGAACAGTAAGAAGCAGTTTTCCAATGAAATTCTGCGAAAGATGCAACAAAGAAACAATTTATCCCGCCTGCGAAGATTGCGGGGAAAAAACAAGAAAGATGTATTACTGTTACATGTGCAAAACCAAATCTTTTTTCAAATGTGCCGAACACCCCCTGAAAAGCCAGCCATATTCAACGATTTCAATTGATATAAAAAGTTACTTTGAAAAGGCTTTGGCAAAATCAGGACTGACAAGAGAAGAAGCTCCTCTGCTTGTTAAGGGAGTAAGAGGGATTTCCTCGACGGCAAAGGCCACCGAGAATTTAACGAAGGGAATCCTGAGAGCAAAGCATAATCTCCAGGTAAATAAGGATGGAACAATAAGGTTTGATGTGACGGAACTTCCTCTTATCTGCTTCAAACCAAAAGAAATTTCAACAAGCGTTGAAAAACTGAGAGAGTTGGGTTATACTCAGGATATAGACGGGAATGAACTGGCAAACGACGAACAAATATTGGAGTTAATGCCTCATGATATCCTATTGCCAAGCGCGCAGGCTCCCCACGACGAAAAGGCTGATGAGGTTTTTGTAAAAATATCAAATTTCATCGACGATCTTCTGGCTAATTTCTATGGGCTTGACAAATTATATAATGTAAAGAAAAGGGAGGATTTGGTCGGACACATGGGGGTATGCATGGCTCCCCATAATTGCGCGGGAGTAATATGCAGAATAATAGGCTTCGCGAATGTTTTAGGATTGTTTGCAAGCCCTTACATGCATGCGGCGATAAGAAGGGACTGCGACGGGGACGAAGCAGCAATAATGCTATTAGGAGATGTTCTGCTGAATTTCTCAAGGGAGTTCCTGCCAAGCCACAGGGGAGGCACCCAGGATGCTCCATTGGTTCTCAATGCCAAAATAGATGCAGGAGAAGTGGATGAGCAGATTCTGGATTTTGAATTTGTTAGGGAATATCCCCTTGCGCTTTATCAAATGGCTGAAACTCGGAAGCACTCTTCCGAGGTCAAAATAAATGATTTGCGGACCTTAATGAGGGAAAAGAAAAACACCTTTGAGGGAATGGGCTTCACCCACAACACCAGCAATTTCAATGAAGGCGTTATATGTTCAAATTATAAAATACTTGCCACCATGCAGGAAAAGGTTAAGCATCAGATGGAACTGGTTGAAAAAATAAGGGCTGTCGACGCAGCAGATACGGCGCGATTGATAATTGAAAGGCATTTCCTAAAAGACTTGAGAGGCAATCTAAGGGGATTTTCCATGCAGGAGTTCAGGTGTGTTGCATGCAATGAAATAATGAGAAGACCTCCATTGACGGGAAAATGCCAAGCTTGCGGGGGAAAGATCATCTTCACAATCCATGAAGGTGGAATAAGAAAATATCTTGAACCTGCCCTTGACCTTGCAAATAAGTATAATCTTTCAGTATATCTCAAACAAAGCCTGGAACTTACCAAAAGGCATATTGAAAGCATATTTGGCAAGGATGCTGACAAGCAAGAGGCGCTGGGAAAGTGGCTTTGATTTTTTAAAGCAAATAAAACAAAATTGTCTGAAGCAGCAGACAGCCCATCATGTTAACTCGGCTGACATTCAGGGAAATGCAATAAACTCCTGT
>CAYICW010000007.1:0-12856 GCA_964362025.1 Candidatus Woesearchaeota archaeon | reverse complement strand
ATATAAAAAATCAGTAGGGGGACGCTATGGGCTTTAGCCCATAGAGGACGTCACAATTAAACTTTCTTATCATATTTATGCTCAAATCCATCACGATACATATCTTCTTCAATAACTTTTCTTATATCTTCGTAACCCTTTTTTTGGCTATTGTCCGCATCTTTCCCACTGCGCCTCTTGCAGTTCTTAAATCAGCTTCTAATCCTTGTGTTCTTGCGGATATTTCTTTAAATGATTTTTCTATTTCTTCAGGCTTAGTTGCATATAGAAAAGCCCTTATACCCCCCTGTATAATGATGTTCCATAGAGGATATAAAGGAAATCAACCCCTTAATCTTCTTACTTGAATCTCTTTCTTTTTCCATATAATCTTTTTGCCCTATTCATTTTTAAAGATTTATATAGTAAAATATTTTTTTACAAACATGAAAGAGATATATCTGGACAATGCTGCTACCACTGAGGTGGATGAGAAAGTCTTGAAGGCAATGATTGTTTATTTTAAGAAAAATTATGCCAATCCTTCATCAAAATATGTGGCGGGAATAAAGGCAAGGGAAGCTGTTGAAAGAGCAAGAAAAACCATCGCTGATAAAATAGGCGCAAAGCCATCTGAGATTATATTCATCTCGGGGGGAACGGAAGCAAACAATCTTGCGCTGAAGGGATTGTTTTTTGCAAATTATCCTTCTAAGAACTATATAATCACAACCTCAATTGAACATGATTCTGTGTTAAACACATGCAGGTGGCTGGAAAAGCAGGGCGCAAAAGTAACCTACTTGAATGTTGATAAAAATGGTTCCGTTGATATCAAAGACATTGAAAAGGCAATAAATTCGAAAACATTTTTGGCCTCAGTTATTCATGGAAATAATGAGATAGGAACAATTCAAGATATTGAAGCTATCGGAAAATTGTGCAAAGAAAAAGGAGTCTTGTTTCATACAGATGCCTGCCAGAGCTTTACAAAAGTTCCAATAAATGTTAACAGAATAAATATTGATTTGATGACTCTTAATGCTCATAAGATTCACGGACCAAAGGGCGTGGGAGCTTTATATATAAGAGAAGGAACAAAAATAATTCCGCTGATGCACGGCGGCGGGCATGAAAAGGGCTTACGAAGCGGAACAGAAAATGTTCCAGGCATAGTTGGCTTTGCAAAAGCTGTGGAATTAACAAAACAAAAAGATATTGATAATATGAAAAAACTTCGTGATAAGCTGATAAAAGGATTACTAGAAATTCTTAATACAAAACTAAATGGACCTTCAAGTAATAGACTTTGTAATAATGTTAATGTCTCATTTAAGGACATAGATGGCGAAACATTATTGGGCTATCTGGAAAACGAAGGCATTTATTGCTCTGCTGGAAGCGCCTGCATGTCAAACACATCTGAAAAAAGCCATGTTTTAAGGGCGATTGGACTCGATGAAAGAACCATCGAGAGTTCATTGAGAATAAGCTTGAGCAGATATAATACCAAAAAAGAGATAAGGTTTTTCCTGGAAAAGATAAAAGAAATAGTTAAAAAGCTGAGAAATATTTAATTTATATAAGATGGAAAATAAAAATGTTGGATGGTTATTATTGGGAGTTTCAATTTTAGTAATACTTCTTATATTTCTATTCAATAGCACCTTAAATGAGGCTGTCAGGAATAGCTGCTTCCTACAGCATGGAGATGTACAATCCTGTGAAATGTTTGATACTGTAAACAAGCAAACTTATTTATCACTTGGCATTGTGGGTCTTCTTATCATCATTGGAATTGCCCTAATATTTACAAAACCAAAAGAAAAAATAGTTATTAAAAAATTTAAGGAAAAGAAAAAGAAAATGGAATTAAGCGGGTTGGATGTAAAAGAGAGAGAAGTAATAAGAATTTTGGAAAAAGAAAATGGGACAATTTTTCAGGCAGAATTAATGGAAAAATTATCAACTGGAAAAGTTGGAATTACCAGGCTTCTCGACAAGCTTGAGGCAAAGCAACTGATAGAAAGAAAAAGAAGAGGAATGAATAATATTGTTGTGCTAAAAGACTGAGAAAAATAAAACAGAAAGCTATTTAAACTATAGCGTCTATAGTTACTATAGATTAAAATGGAGACCACAACAATTCAGTTAAGCAAAGAAATAAAGGAGAAAATAGCTTCCTTTGGAAAAAAAGGGGAAAGTTATGATACCATTCTTAAAAGAGTTTATTCTTTTGCAGTAAAAGAACAGTTAAGACAATTTTTAATGTCAGATGAGGGTTACATCTCTATTGAGGAAGCAAGAAAAGAGCTGGATAAAAAATGGCCAAGGTCGAAATAATTCATTCGTTATTTGATGAAATTCAAAAAAAATTCAAAAGCGAGGCACATAAAATAATTGATTTATTGGAAACATTAGAAGAAAATCCAAAAAAAGGCAAATTGTTGGGAAATGTTGGGGGGATTGTGATTAAAGAATTAAAATACGAAAATTTCAGATTTTATTTTATTACAGATGGTTTTAAGTTAAAAGTAATGAATATTCAGGACCTTAGCAACTTATTGATAAGATTTGTAAGAATGTCTGATAAAAAGATTCAGCAAAAAACAATAAATGAGATTAAAAATATATTAAGAAAGTTTGGTGAAAGAGGATTTTTTTAAAACAATATAGTAATGCTAAAAGACTAAAGAATTACAATAATTCTTAAAAAGCCAATTAAATATGCTTTCTTATGAATGAAAAATTCACTTTAAAAATCCCCAGACGACCTACTTTAAAGAGAGGAACTTATTCTATTCCACCTTCATATATATCTGCGTATAAAAAAAAAGGAATAACAAACAGTGATGGACAAATAATGCTTTTTCATACCACCCAATTTGGGGGTTTTAAGTTTAAAAGAATTCCACATGATATGGAAACAGATAATGAATTTCTTGAAAAATGGTTTAAATGCAAACATGAAAATAGCTATCATCACTTTAGAGCTAATGCTAATTTCCTTTCTACATTTGGGGGTCTGAAAATAAAACCTCTTCAAAGAATATGGAAACTTAGCCCCGTCAGTCTCAAAGAAATGCTTGAAAATGGATTTTCCCGCGAGGAATTTGAGGATTCTTATGAATTTCTTTCAAAGTTAAATGAGTTTTATTCCTCCTTGGAGTTGAATATCCCACTGCCCCAATCAGGAATTACTGCTGAAGATAGGGTTCAGTTTTCAAGATTTCAGGGAATTCCCTATCTTGTAAAAAAACCAAAGGCAGGCGGGAGGTTTTTTCATCCCGAAGTTTCATACCAAAGAATAAAATCTTCATTAAGACAAAGAATGACCCTTAATGGAGAAAAAACTTCTGAAGTTGATTTATCAGCTGCAACATTACAGTTTCTTAATATTGCATTGGAAAAAAATACCCAGATATCCATACTTCAAAGCGTTTTATCCCGCGAAGATCCATATGATTATTTTTTATCAATTCTTAACTCTGACGATGTCACATTAAGATATCAGGAGCAACTGATTGATAGAGATACTGTTAAGACATTACTTTATACAGCTATTTATAGCTTAAATGGCAGCCAAGAAAATAACGTTAATAGGAAATTGTGGCTTATGAATAGAAATTATGCATATTCAGATTTCATAGATTTCTTTCCTGAATTTTTTGATGCCCTATCCGCACTCCGCTCCGGAATTTCTTTCCCTCCCCACATAGTGATTTTTAAAGAAGAAAGCAAATATGCACAGAAAGTGCTGCAAAAAGGTTGTCTGGAAGAAAAATTGCCAATTCTTCCCTTGCATGATTCTTTTTTAACAACAGTTGGGAATGTAAGAAATCTAAAAGAGATTATGGATTTAGTTTCAAATGATATGTATGGAAGGAAACTGGCTTATAAACAGAAATATTAATAATGAAACTAGTTTCATCAAAGCAGTTATAATAAGCTAATTCTTAAAAAAGCTATGGAAAACGAAAATGGCGTTACAAAAATGAAAGGAGGAAAAACCAATACCGAACTCTATGTTCAATTTGGCATTCTTGCCATATTAATCTTGGTAGTAGTATTTAGCCTGGGCAAGATTTATGGAGGCTCTGGAGCAGGTCTTGCAACAGGCATAGGCACAGTTTCAGCTTCTGAAATAATTCCAAAAGGAGTGCCTGCTGTTTACGGCCAAGAATTGGAAGTTAGCTATAATGATGTATCTGCAAGCAATCCTAATTTAGCAGAAGCTACTATAGCTAAACTAACAAAATATGAAAACATGCAGTTGAACAATGCAACCATGACTCGTTATGTCAGGATAGGAAGCTCTATTGCATGCGAATATTGCTGCGGCGCTCAAACACTTGTATTCAGCAATGGAGAAAGAGCTTGCGGATGCGCGCATAGTTATGCAATGAGAGGATTGGCAAAATATTTGCTGACAAAGCATCCAGATATGACTGATGCAGAGATTTTGAATGAGCTTGGAAAATGGAAAGTTCTATTCTTTCCAGGAGTTCATGAGCAAAAGGCAAAAGTTCTCGAAGCCAATGGAATAGACTCTACAAATTACATAAATCTGGCAAGCAACCTTTATAGAGGAGCAGAGCAAGGACAGACAAGCGGAGGAGGTACGGGACAGGTTGGAGGATGTTAATTTATTTTTTATTTTATCCTCTTCTCCTTAACAAATAATAAAATGGAATGTTGTGATACAAAAAAAGAAGATGGATGTTGCAAAGATTTAAAAAAAACAGAAATGAATCATTCGTCTAAAAATCAAATGAAAGGAGGTAATTTTAAAATGGAAAGCAAAACAATATTGTGGGTAGTCATAGGGATAATATTCCTATTTGCCTTATATTTTGTATTCCAGGCAGGGAGCGGTGCTGCAACCCAAAGTATAGGCTCTGCAGCAGGTTCTGCAGCAAGCACAGCTTCAAGCCAGATGGTAGGGGGCTGTTAATTAATTAAAATGGAAAAAAGAATCGTACTTTGGACAGTAATAGGAGTGTTATTTGTAGTAGCACTTTTTTTGACATTTAAAGCAACAGCTTTAAGCGCGGGAGGAAGTGGAAAACTTGATACAACTGGCTGGACAGAAAACGAGCTAATGAACTATGAAATGCATGGGACAGTTCCTGCGCGGCTTGGGACAACAGTGGCATCAATAGGAAGCTCTGGTGGAATGGTAGGAGGCTGTTAATTAATTAAAATGGAAGAAAATTGCTGTGAAACGGAAGAAAATAAAAAACCTAAGAAAAGTAATAGCTGGATTATCATAACAGGGTTAATTGTTATACTGGCGTTAGCAATTTTTTTATTTAAACCTTCAACAAATTCCTATGTCGCTCTGGAAGGTTATCAACAGCCTGTTCAATTTTATAAATCAATAACCTGCGGTTGTTGCGATGTTAATGCTAATTACTTAAAAACAAAGGGAAATTTGAATGTTCAAATATCTGAACAAACTGATATTTCTGACATAAAAAAGAAATATGGGGTTCCATCAGAGTTGGAATCATGTCATACAGCCGTAATTGATGGATATTTTGTTGAGGGGCATATGCCATTGGAAGCAATTGATAAGTTAATGGTTGAAAAACCAGATATAAAAGGAATAGCACTTCCCGGAATGCCTATGGGAAGCCCTGGAATGCCTGGACAAAAGCAGGGAGATTTCGTGATATATGCCGTTAATAATGACGGGACATATGGCGAATTTATGAGGATATAAAATGAGCTGCTGCGGAAGCCATGAACACGGTAATTCATCAACTAACAGTAAAAACCATCATCTTCATTATCTTATTAATATTCAGTTTTATTAGATAAAATGCAAAAAAAATTTTTTATTTTTCCACTTTTGACAATATTCTTAGCTAAGCTTATCTCTGCGCATTGCCCCCTTTGCACAATAGGGGCAGGAGCAGCAGCTGCGGGAGCCGTCTGGATAGGTGTCAGCAAGGTAGTAGTTGCGTTATTTATCGGCGGTTTTGCAATGTCAATGGGAATGTGGTTTTCAAAAATAATTAAAAAGAGGCATATTCCCTTTCAGAAAACATTGATTGTTATTGTTGTCTTTCTGACAACTATAATCCCATTAATGCCTTTATTTACAGCAATAGGGCCATTATATCTGTCTTTTATAGGAACTTACGGAGCAACATATGCAGTTAATTATTCCTTAGTAAGCAGTTTATTTGGGGGCTTGGTAGTTTTTTCTGCGCCTTTTCTAAGCAAAAAGCTTAGTAAATTGAGGAAGGGAAAAATAATTCCTTATCAGGGTATTATGCTTACGTTTTCCTTGTTAATAATTATTGGGGGGATTATCCAGATTTTAATATAAAATGGCATTAGATAATTTAAGTTTAATATTAATCGGAATAACTTTATTATTTTTTATATTATTATTTGTCAAGAGCTTATTTAAAAATAAAAAGAAATTTTGCATGATTTGCTTGTCAGTGAGTTTAATATGGATTACTTTATTAATTTTATATTATTTTAATATTTTTACAGATAAATTGATAATTGCAATATTAATGGGGCATACTTCTTTGGGTATTTTTTATCTTTTGGAGAAAAAAGTCAAAAAAGAGTTATTATTTTTCAGATTGCCTTATCTATTAACAAGCATATCATTAATTTACTTTATACTAAGTGATTTTATTATTAACAGCTTATATGTCCTCTTTGGATTATGGTTGCTATTTATCGTAATCTATTTATTCAAGAATAAAGGTTTCTCAAAGAAAATTATAGAGTGCTGCAAAAAATGGTAAAAAATAATTCGGTTTTGTATGGTTTGCTGGCTGGACTTGGGTTACTTATGTTTTATTTGACTGTTGTCTCAATTTTTCAAGGAATTGAGTTTGCTTTTCTTAATCTTAGAAGCTTATGGTATCTTATTTTACCATTGGCAGGGGGATTTGGAACACAGGTTGGTTTATATGCTTCAATAAAACATACAGCTGCTCTTACCGGGACTGTTGCGGGTACCGGGACTGTTTCAGCAGGCTCTATGGTTGCATGCTGTTCTCACTTTTTATTGAATGTAATCCCAATTGTTGGATTTTCCGGAGCAGCGCTTTTTTTAGCGCGATATC
Organism: Candidatus Woesearchaeota archaeon; assembly: GCA_964362025.1. GTDB lineage: Archaea > Nanobdellota > Nanobdellia > Pacearchaeales > GW2011-AR1 > JAGVNG01. The sequence goes on along the minus strand of CAYICW010000007.1, from coordinate 5,780 downwards.
AGCCAGAATTTTTGGGTCTTGGAATTTTATCAAATATAGTTGGAATAGGAATTATGCTTAATCATAAAAGAAAAATGAAGGTAAATTTGATGAAATATAAAAAATGAATAATAATCATATGTGGTTAATGGCCCTTGCGTGCGGAGGAGCATTTTTGCTTATTTTAGTGCTCCCACTTTTTGGACTCGCGCGGAACTGGTCTACTGGCATAGGTATTTTTGCAATGGTGGTTCTACATTTATGGATGATGAAAGGGCATTCTCATAACCATTCTAATCATACAACTGAGAAAGGGGGTGAAATATGAATTGCTGCGGTTCACATGAGGGACACAAAGATGAGAAAAAAATATCTTGGGTTGCTTTGGTCATTATGATTTTCATAATTTTATTGCTGATATTAAGCGCATTTGCTTTTCATTAAACCATGAATAAACAAATTATATTGTATTTTATTGTCGGGCTTTTAGTTTTAGGACTACTTGTAATGACATTCTTTCCAGGAATTATTCAGGCTTGGAAAGACTCTGGAAAGTCTGGGCTGGATAAATGCAAACCATCTTCCGGATATACCGAGGAATCTTGGAGAGAACATATGAGCCATCATCCTGACATTTATAAAGAATGTCTGACTTAAAAAATAAAGATTAGGATAATAACAAAAGGAGGTAAAGATGAAGCAGAATTTAGGAAAACTTGATAGAATCTTGAGATTTGCACTGGCATTCTGGTGGTTAGGACCTTGGGCACTCAGGACAAGCATAGATTGGCTTAACTTGGTGATTATTGCAGTTGCATTGATTGCATTGCTGGAAAGTTTCACGGGATATTGCTGGTTGCACACATTATTTGGGATACATAATCAAAATCAGTAATAAAAATTGATGAAAGGAGGTTGAAAAATGAAATTAGAAATTCAAAAATTTTCACTTGCTTTAGCTGTAACGATGGGCATTATCTATATAGTATGCGCGATATTCGCGGCATTATGGCCTGATTTTGCATTACAGCTTTTTGGATGGCTTGTGCATTTGATTAATGTCGACAAGTTTGCAGGAGATGTTCAAATGACTGTTGTAGGATTTATTATCGGGCTTTTGCAGGCAATGATATATACCTATGTCGGAGCCCTAGTATTTGCATGGCTGCATAATAAATTCATGAAAGGATAAAAGAATAGAAAATCAAGATGGAATTATTTAATGAGTGGTTAATCTTTTCCCTAATTTTATTAGGAATATGGTTTGTTATATTCTTAATCAGCAGAAAATTCAGAAAAGAAATGTTTTTTGTTAGTTTATTTACCACGCCTTTTGCATTAACAGAGCCTTTGTTTGTTCCTGCATATTGGAACCCCCCATCCCTGTTTAACTTGGCTGCAATAACTGGTTTTGACATAGAGAGTTTGATTTTTAGCTTTGCTATAGGAGGTATCGGAGCTGTTTTGTATAATGCTTTTTTCAAGGTAAAATATAAAAAAATTGGCAAACATGAAATGCATAGCAAAAGACACAGATTTCATTTAATTGCCCTATTTTCTCCAATAATTGTATTTCTGATTGTATCTCTTTTTACTAAATTAAATCCAATTTATTCAGCAAGCATTGCAATGTTCATTGGCGGGATAGCTACAATTTTGTGCCGTCCTGATTTAAAAAAGGAAGTTTGGATGGGCGGTATTTTATTCTTGCTGCTGTACTTTATATTTTTCTTATTTTTCTTATTAGTATATCCGTATGCTGTTGAAAGCTTCTGGAATCTTTCAGCAATTTCAGGGATATTGATTTTTGGCATTCCAATTGAAGAACTTATATTTGCATTTACATATGGGATGTTGTGGAGCAGTGCCTATGAGCACATTTTATGGCATAACCTAAGGAAATGAAACTGTTTTCATAAAAGAGTTTATATACCTTATTTTATTTTTAATTTTATGAATCTTAAAGGGTTTCTAAAATACGCAAGCGAAGAAGAGAATCTGTTTAAAACTTTATTTATCTCTTTATTAACTTCATTTGCAACACTGGCATTATTTTACTTTATTGGACTGAAAGATATCGAGAATTTTATTCCTAAATACGGCATTTATTTGCTTTTTGCAGTATTAGGTTATGCTCTGATTCTTCTTTCAGCCAGGCATGTCAGAACATATAGAGAATTTGCATGCATGTCCGGAATGATGATAGGAATGACAATAGGAATGATAGCAGGTTTTCTTGGAGGATTCTACATTGGTTCAACAAATGGAATGTTCTGGGGAAGCGTGTTTGGAATGGCCATTGGAATTTTATTTGGAATATGGAATGGAAAATGCTGCGGCATCATGGGAGTTATGGAAGGAATAATGGCGGGCTTTATGGGGGGATTAATGGGAGCAATGACTGCTGTCATGACTCTAAATGACAATATAAGATATATGGCTGTAATAGTTTTTGCCATCTCCAGCATCATACTCTTTGGCTTGAATTATATGATATACAATGAAACCAGGGAAGTTCAAAGTAAAAACAAGGAAAGTGATTTTTTCATAATTTTCTGGAGTTTATTGCTTACAGTGATTACAATATGGATAATGGTATTTGGTCCAAGGAGCGCATTATTCCAATGAAATCTATTTATTATATAATGATGATAATTCTGATTGTAGGAATTGCCGGATTCTTTGTATTTGGAGGTTTTGGAGCAAATGAAACAGGAAATGCGATAAATAATAATACTGATGGAAATGCCAATGGGCAGGCGCAAAAAATTGTTCTGGGCATAAAAAATTATAACTATTATCCCAATACAATAACAGTAAAATCTGGGGAGCCTGTAAGAATTTATCTAGATGAAAGTGTTGTTGGATGTTATCGGGGCTTTACAATAAAGGATTTTGGGATTGCAAAATATTTAAAGACGCCCAGCGATTATGTTGAATTCACGCCAAATAAAAAGGGGACATTCCGTTTCGCATGCTCAATGGGAATGGGCACGGGAACATTGATAGTTGAATAGAAAGTTTTAAATAGTTATATGACTAAAATTTTCATATGATAAATAAAGCCATGTTGGAACATTTTGAGCACAAACATCATGAACATCTCAGCGAAAATGAAATTTATGATGCTTATAAAATATTTTTTGGAACATTATTTTCAGAACCACGGTTAAAGATTATTAACCTGCTTAGAAAAGGCAGGAAAAATGTATCTGAAATTATAGAAAAATTAAAAATGGACCAGACATCTGTTTCACATGATTTAGCCAGATTAAAAAAATGCGGATTTGTAAATGTTGAAATTAATGGCAAATTCAGATATTATAAACTAAATGAAGAAACAATAAAACCGCTAATTGAACTAATAGATAAACACATGTCAATTTATTGCATTCATATATTAAAAAACAAATGAAAGAAAATATGATTGTGTGGATAGGGATTATTGTACTTGTTGTTCTTCTATTCGGAGGTTTTGGAGGAATGATGGGATTTGGAAATAGTGGCTATGGGATGATGGGATATAACTATGGCGGAATGTGGCTCTTCGGGGGGTTATTTATGATTTTGGTTGTTGTGGCTTTGGTCTTGTTAATTGCCTGGCTTGTAAAAGAACTTCAAAAGAAATAAGGAATAAATAAAATGAAAAAATATAAGATAACAATTTCAGGAATGCATTGCGCAAGCTGTGCAAGCAATACAGAAAGAAGCCTGAAGAAAGTTGAGGGGGTCAGGCAGGCAAACGTAAGCCTGATGCTCAAAAAAGGGATGGTAGAAGCAGAAGATTCCGTATCTGATGAAGAACTGAAGAAAGCAGTTGCAAGAGCAGGATATAAAGTAGTTGGGATGGAAAAGGAGTGAAAATGAAGGCATTAAAATTCAGAGAAAAATTGGGTAAATTGATATTAAAAGGAGAAAAAACATCTACATGGAGATTTTTTGATGATAAAAATATCTCAAAGGGGGATATAATTTCTATGATTATTGCGGAAACAGGCAAAGAATTTGCAAAGTCTAAAGTGACTAATGTAATTGAAAAAAATTTTGGAGAATTAACAAGAGATGATAAAAAAGATCATGAAAAATTTAATTCTGATAAGGAAATGTATGAAACATATTCTGGATATTATAAAACAAAAATAACCCCTAAAACTAAAGTTAAAATTATTAAATTTGAATTAATAAAATGAAACACGAAATGCACGAACACGCCGAAATGAAAAATGCGCAAGGCGCGGACACTCATCATCATGACCAGCCTGTTGAGGACACCGAGATAAAAGACTGGAAAAGAAAACTCATCTGGAGCTGGGTTTTTGCAGTTCCAATAGCTTTTTTAATGCTGTCAGAAAGGCTTTTTGGCTTTTCATTGATTGAAATTCCTTATTCAATAATAGTCATACTTGTTTTGGGATTTCCCGTTGTTTTTATTTTTGGCTGGGACACTATAAAAGGCGGGACGCGTGGATTATTTACTTTTTACTTTAATATGGATTCTCTTATTGCCTTGGGAACCGTAGTTGCGTACTTGACAGGTGTTTTTTCATTTACAGGCTTGGTTTTGGATTATTCCGGCGTTGCAGCAATGATAATGGCATTCTTCACAACAGGAAAATATGTCGAGGCGGTTGCGCGCGGAAGAGCTTCTCAGGAAATAAAAAAACTTCTTGAATTGGGCGCAAAAAATGCTGTTGTTATAAGGGGAAATAAAGAATTCGCAATTCCCGTTTCTGAAGTAGAAGTAGGAGATATAATTATTGTTAAGCCGGGAGAAAAAATACCTACAGATGGCGTTGTTGTCAAAGGGGAGAGCGCTGTTGATGAATCAATGGTTACAGGAGAAAGTCTCCCAACTGACAAGCTAAAAGGAAGCAATGTAATTGGAGCAACAATAAACCAGGACGGGATTTTGCATATAAAAGCAACAAAAGTTGGAAAAGATACTTTCCTTGCACATATTATCAAGCTGGTTGAAGAAACTCAGAGCGAGAAAATTCCAATTCAGAAATTGGCTGACAAAATTACAAGCATATTTGTTCCTACAATTTTGGTTATTTCAATCCTTACATTTGCAAACTGGTGGTACTTTTCGCAGGATTTAAGCAGGGCTCTTGGTGTCGGCGTTGCTGTCCTTGTTATCGCCTGCCCTTGCGCATTGGGACTCGCTACACCGACTGCATTGATGGTTGGAAGCGGAATGGGAGCCAAGAAGGGGATATTAATCAGAAAAGGGGAAGCTATTCAGACAATGAAGGAAGTCAAGATAGTTGTATTTGACAAGACTGGAACAATAACAAAAGGGAAACCTGAAGTTAGGGAGGTTTACTCAAAAGTCAAGGAAAATTATATGATGGAAATTGCTGCAAGTCTGGAAAAACTTAGCGAGCATCCCTTGTCCAGGGCAATTGTTGATAAAGCGAATTTAAAGAAATACCGGAAAGTTGACAGTTTCCGGGTTTTAAGAGGAAGAGGAGTTGAAGGCAAAATCGGCAAGAATGAAATAATAATAGGAAATACTACATTAATGAAAGAAAAGAAAATTTCTTTAAAGGATTTTGAGGAAAAAATCCAAAGATTTGAGGAAAAGGGCTATACTGCTGTTATCGTGTCTGAAAACCGCAAGGTTATGGGAATTATTGGAATTGCAGATGCTGTAAAAGAAGATTCCCTGCCTGCAATTTTTGAATTAAAGGAAATGGGCTTTAGGGTTGTTATGATAACAGGAGACAATGAAAGAACTGCGAAGGCGATAGCAGAGCAGGTCGGAATAAAAGAAGTGATTGCAAATGTTCTCCCTGAAA
>CAYICW010000006.1:3657-12887 GCA_964362025.1 Candidatus Woesearchaeota archaeon | reverse complement strand
CAAATCCAAACATGGAAGATGGAAAATTATATTACTGGCATCCAAAAGATGGTAGAGTTGCCAGGTTCTATGCCGATTCTGTCAGGGCTTACCTCTACTGCAATTGGAATCCTTCCGACAGGTATTCCGATTTGGGGGTATTTGGCGTTATGGAGGGCAGCGATAAGACTCGGTTGAAAGGTTGAGCAAAACCAACAATTTTTAAAGTCTTCTTTATTTGTTAAGATGTCCTGAAGAATATCCCTTAAATACTTTTTAGCATGAGTAACTGAAAAAGTAAGAGAGATAAGATGGACTACACGCCAATTTGTTAGTACGTTGTTTAGATTTATTTTAAGTCATGAAATACAGAAATTTCTTGCGAGGAATTTCGGTGAAGCTGAAAACAGCCCAATTGATAAATTGACTATAAGTTGCCAGGTTCAATGCCAATTCTGACAGGGCTAACCTCAACTGCAATAGGAATCCTTCCAACAGGAATTCCGATTTGGGAATAGTTCGTCTTTTCAGGATTTTTATGCTGATATGGAAGTTAATGATATTTATCCAGAAATTTATTCAATGAGAAATCTTATCCTTGCATGGCAAAAAGCAAGAAAAGGAAAGACAAAAAAAAGATTATGTTATTGAATTTGAAAAGAATTTGGCATATAATCTCAGATTATTGCATCATGAGTTAAAATACTTTTATTATAAACCAAAGCCGTTGGTAATATTTATCTTGCGAGACCCAAAAATCAGAAAAATATCAAAATCTAATTTCAGAGACAGAATTGTTCATCATGCTTTGGTGAGAGTTATTGAACCAATCTTTGATAAGACGTTTATCTATGATTCATGCGCAAATAGAAAAGGGAAGGGAAGCATGTTTGCCTTGAAAAGATTTGAATTATTTAAGAGAAAGGCAACCAATAACCTCAAAAAAGAAGCATATTGCCTGAAAGCGGACATAAAACATTATTTTCAGGAAGTTAATCATGAAATTCTTATAAATTTAATAAAAAGAAGGATAAAAGACAATAGAGTAATTTGGCTTATTGAAAAAATCTTAGCAAATAGTGTGTCAGAAAATCCAAAAGGGAGGCAAAAGGAAGAACCTTTGACTGCTTCATCTAATCTCAGCCAAATTAAAGGAATGCCTTTGGGAAACTTGACTTCACAATTCTTTGCAAATGTTTATCTTAGTGAGTTTGATTATTTTGCAAAGCATAAATTAATGGTAAGATACTATATTAGATATGTTGATGACTTTGTCATTCTGCATCTCTCAAAAGAACAGCTTGAAATATGGAGAGATAAAATTGATGTTTTTCTAGGAGATAGATTAATGTTAGAGCTTCACCCAAATAAAACTAAAATAACTTCGTTATCACATGGCATTGATTTTGTAGGTTTCAGAAATTTTTATTATCATCGGCTATTAAGGAAGAGGAATATAAAAGATATGGAACGAAAAATAAATAAATTTGCTGATAGAGAAATTAGCAATGATAAAATAGCTGATGTTTTTCAGGGCTGGAATGCATATTCAAAATGGGCTGACAGCTATAAACTAAGAAAAGAAATGTCAAAATTAATAAACATTCATTCTTTACCCATCTAATCCTATAAAATGGAAAAGAGTTCCCAAGTTCACTCGCTTTCCATATAAAAACAAAAAATGGAAAAAACAAACGCACAGCCTGGAGACTATGTTCAGGTTCATTTAACAAGAGAAATATATGAAGGGACACTTCTGGAATCTCCTGCTTCTGAAAAGGGGATTGTTCTCTTGAAGCTTGACTCCGGATATAACATGGGATTTAATCAGAAAGATGTATTAAAAATACGAGTGCTAAGGAAATTCAAGGAAACAAAAGAGGAAAATAAAATAAAAAAGGACAGGGAGAAACCAAATATAGCTATGATAATAACGGGAGGAACGATTGCTGCAAAGCTAAATCCCAAGAAAGGAGGAGTTGACTGGCTTACGAATCCGCAGGAACTGTTTAAGTTTTATCCGGAATTATTCAAAATAGCCAATGTAAGCAGAGTCGAGGTTCCATTCATGAAAGCATCAGAAGACATGGACTTTAAGGACTGGCAGAAGATTGCAAAAACCGCTGAAAAACTTTTGAATGATGATAATATCAAGGGAGTTATAATTACTCATGGAACAGACACGCTTCATTATACTTCGGCAGCTCTTTCTTTTTTCCTCAGGAACCTTACAAAGCCTGTTGTTCTTACTTATTCTCAAAGAAGCATAGATAGGGGAAGCAGCGATGCGAGACTTAATTTGGAATGCGCTGCATTAACTGCAATCAGTGATATCGCAGAGGTTGTTCTTGTGGGACATGCTTCTGAAAATGATGATTTCTGCTATGTGCTTCGTGGAACGAAAGTAAGAAAATTGCATAGTTCAAGAAGGGATGCATTCAAGCCTGTAAATGCCAAGCCTCTTGCAAAAGTTGATGAAAGAATACTATGCAAACTTGGAAGCTATAACCTGAGAGAAAAAGGAAAAGTCAAACTTGACACAAAATTTGAGGAGAAAATTGCATTGGTTAAATTTTATCCTGGACAAGACCCTGACATCCTGGATTACTATGCCAAAAAAAGATACAAGGGAATTGTGATAGAGATGTCTGGACTTGGACATGTTTCAACAAAAAGGGCGAGAAAAGGATGGACAAACAAGCTAAAAGAAATACAGAAAAAAGGGATTATAGTTTGTGCAGTCGCCCAAACTATTTATGGAAGGCTTGATCCCCTTGTTTATAGCAATGGACGGGAGATTCTGGAAACAGGAGTAATTTATCTCGAAGATATGCTTGCAGAGACAGGTTTTGTCAAACTTGGATGGGTTCTAGGGCATAAGGAATGGACAAAAAACAGGGAAGAAGTTAAGAAAATTATGTTGACTAACATAGCAGGCGAATTCTCAGATAGGCTTGAAGAGTAATATTGTAACTTCTTAGGGGTTACATTAGAAAGGTTTATAAGGAAAAAGAGATATGTAAAAATATGACAACGAACACTAAGGATATCGGGACTCTAGCAAGGGAACTGGCCGTAAATTCTAATGGAAACTTCCCTTTGGTTGTTTTGGATACCGGAGGTTTGATAGATATTGAAAGCGCAATAAGGCAGTCAGGCTCAAGATATACAAAAACCACTGATTTTTTGAAGCATATATCTGAAAGCATCCCTGTAATAATAACTCCAAAAACTTATCAGGAAATACAGGACCATGGAAGAATGATACTCAATACTCACACAACTGAATTAAGCCCAAAGATTGTTGATTATGCATTGGAAACAATGATTAGCTCTAATGATTTTATCTCTGGATTAAAACCAGGATTGGAATTAGATAAGGCCAGATATGATGCGTATTGGGCGGCAAAAAATGGCTGCAATGGCAATGCCAAGAAACACGAAGAAGGTTGTTCGGACACAGATAAGGAAATATTATCAATGGCTGCATTTTTAAGTCAGTGCAGAACTCCTGCAAACAAACATAAGAAAATGGGAGAGGTTTTGATTATTTCCCCCGATGCCCATATAGTCGAAGGAACAAGATTTTTAAGAAAAAGTTTCAATGGAAAATACTCAAATATAGTGCCAATTTCCACGAGGTATTAATCAAAAATGAACTCAGAACTAGAATTTATAAAATATCCGGAAATTCCTCACTTAATGGAGAATTTAGAAATTTTAGACAGCGATAACCTGGAAGTATATGAAAAATTAGACGGAGGAAACAGCCAGGTTAGGATTTTGGATGGGATAATTAGAACAGGAAGCAGGGCTAATTTTTTGAATAAAGAAGAACATTTCAGATTTGATTGGTTTAAGGATTTTAATAATTGGGCAAAATCCAATTACAGTTTTTATAATCTGCCTGAAAATTTAATTGCTTACTTTGAATTTCTTTCCCCTCACACTTTAAAATATAAAAAGGAATTTGAAAACAGGGCTTTTTTGATAGATGTATGTGATCTTAATCCAAGAAAATTCATTCCTTATGAAGTTGCAAGACAGGGATTAAAAGAATTAAGCATTGAAGGAATTTTATTTTTGGAGCCTTTAGCAAAAGGAAATTTGAATATAGATCAGGCAAAGAAACTTGCAATGGGGGAAAGCCAATATTCTTTTTGTGGAAGAGAGGGAATTGTTATTAAAGATTATCATCACCAAAATTTCGCTAAATTCTGGCGAACGAGTGCTGACCCTTCTGAAAAAGGACTGATTGAAGAGATAAACAAAACTATTTTAAGCTTACAGGATACAAATCCCACAATTACACCAGGACATCTATCTTCAGTGGTTTATCAAGAATTAAAAAGAAGCGGAAGAAAAGAGATATCCCTTGCGGAAATTAAGAACACAATTGAAAGGATTTTAAACAAAATTTAATAAAGTCTTCTTCTTATTCTATTAGGACTGAAACCTTAGGGTTTCGTCAAAGCCGTTTAACACGGAGGTAAAACGTCTAATGGAAATTGACTATGAAAAACTGGGCTTGAAATGCGGACTTGAAATACACCAGCAATTGGATACTTCTAAGCTGTTTTGCAATTGCCCGTCTTTATTGAGGCAGGACGAACCGGGGTTCGTTGTCAAAAGAAAACTGCATGCTGTTGCAGGAGAATCAGGAGCGGTTGATGAAGCTGCTGCTTATGAAGTTAGCAGGGAAAAAGAATTTGTGTATGAGGGATATGATACAACCTGCCTCCTTGAACTTGATGAAGAACCTCCTCATGTGATAAATAAGGAAGCGTTAGAGATAGCGTTGCAGATAGCTCTTCTTCTCAATTGTAAGCTATTTCCAATCACACAGATAATGAGAAAAACTGTTCTGGATGGAAGCAATACGGGAGGCTTTCAGAGAACTGTTTTGATTGCAAGAGATGGATGGATTTCCGTCGGAGACGGAAAAGTTGGGATAGACACTGTTTGTCTCGAAGAAGATTCTGCGAGGATAATAGATAAAAAAGAAAGAATTTCTGTATATAGACTCGACAGATTAGGTATTCCCTTGGTTGAGATTGCAACAGCACCTGACATAAAAACTCCTGAGCAGGCGAAAGAAGTCGCTTTGCATATAGGAAATATATTAAGAAGTTGCAAAGTAAAAAGAGGAATAGGAACTATCAGGCAAGATATTAACATTTCAATAAAACCGGGGAAGGAAAGAAGCAAAAGGGTTGAGCTTAAAGGATTTCAGGATCCTAAAATAATGGTCAAGACTGTTGAGAATGAAGCAAAAAGACAGAAGGAATTCCTGGAAAAAGGGGAAATGAACAAGTCAGAAGTCAGAAATGTTTTGCCTGATGCAACAAGCGAGTTTTTAAGGCCAATGCCCGGAGCTGCAAGAATGTATCCTGAAACAGACCTTCCAATTCTCAGGATTTCAAGGGACATGATAAATGAAGCAAAGAAGAATCTGCCTGAATTGAGGACAGACATTGAGAAAGAACTTTCAGGAAAGGGATTAAATCCTGATATGATAAAACTGCTGTTCAAACAAAATAAAATGGAGGAATTCAAGGAACTTTTGAATATAGTGAATAATCCTTCATTAATTGTTAAAATTATGCTGATGTATCCCAAGGAAATTGCGTCAAAAAATAAAATCTCTCTGGAAGAGGTTGAAAACAGGTTAACGAATGATGTTTTGTCTGAAATCTTGGTTAACCTGAAGAAAGCCAAGATAAACGAGAATGAAATAAAGGGCATAATAGAAAAAATTGCCGAGGGGAAAAATATTTCGGAGATTCTTTCCGCTGAAAAAATCGATATGAATAGCGTTGAGGACAGGATAAGAAAGATTATCAAGGAAAAACCGGGATTGTCAGAGCATGCATACATGGGAATTATTATGAATGAATTCAAAGGCAAGGCAAACGGGAAAGAGGTTATGGAAATAATTAAAAGGTATATAAAATGAAAGAAACAAATATAACTCTCCATACCAAACTTCTGAAAAAAAATCCTCTTGCCTATAAAAGATGGTTCGATGAAGAAAAAATCTTTTTAAGAAAAGACGTGAAAAAAGATTTTAGGGTTCTTTGTGTTGCTTGCGGGGAAGGTCGAGAAATGGATTACATAAAAGATATTGCCAAGGAAATATTTGGAATAGACCATGATAAAAAAGCTATCGCCGGAGCCAAGAAAGTTTTTAAAATCTATAAAAATGTTAAATTAAAATTAGCAGACGCTACTAATCTCCCTTTTGCTAATGGTTATTTTGATTATGTTATGTGCATGACTTCTTTTACTAACCTTGGAAAAAATAAAATCTCTGTTCTGAATGAGATGAAAAGAGTTGTTAAAAACAAAGGAATGTTGGCAGTTAGCGCATATTCTGAAGATGCTATGCCCGAGAGATTGAAGATATACAAATCAATAGCTTCTGTCGTAATAAAAGAAATAAGAAAAGACGGGACCGTCATTTTTGATAAATCAATAGGAGATTCTATCTCTGAACAATTTTCAAGAGAGCAACTTTTAGTCATATTTAGAAAGGTTAAATTGAAAGTTTTGAAGATAAAAAAAGTCGGTATAGGTTATATTTGCAAGCTTCAAAAAGTTAATAAATAATCTATTTCTCTCTAAATCATGGAAAGGACTTATATTAAGGATATCAAAGAAGGGAAAGATGTTTTGCTGAAAGGATGGGTTTATGAAATGAGGGACGTTTCTAAATTGAAGTTCTTGGTCCTTCGGGATTATACTGGAATGGTTCAATGTATAATCAAAGAACCAAAATTGGCAACTATTTTTTCACATCTTACATTGGAAAGTGTAGTTGAAGTTTATGGGAAGGTAAAAAAGGCGGATGTTAAGGCAGAGTTTGTAAGAAAAGAGGTTGAGATTGAGGTTTCTGATATAGGAGTCTTGAGCAAGGCTGAAAAACTTCCAATTCATGTAAACGAAAAAACTGTAAGCAGTGAGTTGCCAGCAAGGCTGGATTGGAGATCATTAAGTTTGAGAACACAAAAGTCCCACGCAATTTTCAAAGTGCAGGCTAAAATAATAGAGGGAATGCAGGAATATCTTAACAGGCAGGGATTTTTGCAAGTTTTCACTCCTTCATTGATGGGTGTGGCTTCTGAATCCGGAAGCGATGTCTTTGAAGTAAAATATTTCAATGAGAAGGCTTATTTAAGGCAGGACCCGCAGCTTCACAGACAATTGACAGTTTTAGGAGGAATAGAAAAAATTTATGATATTGGCGCGAGCTGGAGGGCTGAAAAAAGCAATACAATAAAACATCTGACAGAGCACAGAACATGCGCTGTTGAAACAGCCTTCATAGAATCAGAAAGGGATGTTATGCGTGTAGAAGAACAGGTGATTATTTCTGCCTTTGAAAAAGTTTTGAAGGAATGTAAGGAAGAATTGAAAAATTTGGGAATTGAACTAAAGGTGCCAAAGGCGCCATTTCCGGAGATTAATTTTCCCGAAGTTTATGAAATTCTTGCCAAACTTGGAAAGCATATAAAGAAGGGAGAAGATTTGGACGCAGAAGCAGAAAAGTTATTATGGGAATATGTGCAGAAGAAGCATCCAGGCGTAGAATTTTATTTTCTTAATAAATTTCCCTTTGCAAAAAAGCCATTTTATGTTTATTGTGATGAAGGTGAAGATTATGCAAGGAGCACTGACCTGTATTATAAGGGAATGGAAATGTCTTCTGGAGGACAGAGAGAGCACCGTTATGACAAGTTAATAAAAAATGTCAAGGACAAGAAAATACCCCCAAAATCCGTTGAATGGTTTACAAAGTTTTTCAAATATGGAGCTCCTCCTCACGGAGGATTTGCCATTGGCATAGAGAGAATAACCATGATGCTTCTTAACATAGAAAATGTTAGGGAAGCAGTATTATTCCCTCGTGATCCTGGAAGATTAACCCCCTAATAATTAACTACTTTTCAGGTGATATTAACTTTTATATAGTTCTCTATAGTTGGTTATATATATGGAAAAAACGACAATTCAATTGGACAAATCTGTATTAAATTTGCTAAAGGAAACCAGAGAACATCCAAGACAAACATATGAGGAATTAATCAAGAAAATGATTAATTATTATAAATCACTGCAGAAAAAAAACCAGTATGATGAATTTCTTCATAAAATCCAACAGCAAAAAATGAAGGAAATTTGGGATAACAAAGAGGATGCTGAATGGGAAAATGCTTAAATCAGGAGATGTTATTCTTACAAACATACAATTTGCCGATACGTCTGAGATAAAAATAAGACCCGCTTTGGTTCTTTTTGAAGAATATGACAATGTTGTTGTGGCAGGCATAACAAGCAACTTAAAGATGGAAGGAATTAAAATATCCAAAAGAGACGGTGCTGTAAAAGACAGTGTGATAAAATTAAATTATATATTTACAGTTTCCAGAAACATGATTTCAAAGATTCTTTTTCATTTAAACCAAGAAAAAAAGAAACTTGTATTAAAAGAATTAACAAATAAATTAAATAAACTTGCATTTTAGTGTTAAAATGACAGAACAAAAATTCATATCAATTTCAGACGCCATGTCTAAAGGACATGGGCGAGTTGCCGTAAGAGGATGGGTTCATCGGGAAAGGGGAAGCAATGAACTTAAATTTCTGGTAATAAGAGATGCCAGCGATATAATACAATGTGTCCTGAAGAAGGAAAACTTCAGGAAGCAATGGGCTGCGATTGACAAGTTGCAGGTTGAGGCAAGCGTTGAGATTGTCGGAGATATTAAGGATGACAAAAGAGCCCCGACAGGCTATGAGATTTCTGCTGAAAAAATAAATATAATTGGACTGAGCAATGAATTTCCAATTAACAAAGATTTGAATGAGGAACTTCTTGGGGATAGAAGGCATTTGTGGATAAGAAGCAGGAAGATGAATGCAATCCTAAAAATAAGAAGCACTGTCACGGGAGCGCTTCATGAATATTTTAGAAGCAAGGGATTTTATGAATTTCAGAGTCCTATCATAATTCCCGGCGGAGCAGAGGACGGGCCGACAATGTTTGAGGTTAATTATTTTGACAAAAAGATGTATTTGGCACAGACATGGCAGCTATATGCAGAGGCTGCAATGTATTCTCTCGAGAAAATTTACTGCATTGCTCCAAGTTTTAGGGCTGAGAAATCCAAAACGGCAAGACATTTGACAGAATACTGGCATACTGAGATGGAAGTTGCATGGGCAAGTCTTCCTGAACTAATGGAGTATGC
>CAYICW010000006.1:0-3557 GCA_964362025.1 Candidatus Woesearchaeota archaeon | reverse complement strand
GAAATAATGGCTTTCTACAAACCAAGAGACCCCGATAGTCCAAAAACAGCCTTAGGATTCGACATGCTTGGACCAGAGGAAAACCATGAGTTAATTGGAGGCAGTGTAAGAGATACAAACTTGGACGAATTAAAGAAATCCCTGAAAGCAAAGGGAGAAAAACTGGAAGATTATGAATATTATTTTGACATCCACAGGTACGGAGCCGTTCCACATGGTGGTTTTGGGCTTGGGACGGAGAGATTAATCAAATGGATTTGTGGTTTGGACACGATAAAGGACGCGATAGGCTTCCCGAGAACAATGACGCGATGGAAGCCGTGAGAATATGAAAAATGAGGATATTCTGAAAAAGTTTGTTAAAGAATGTGTCAATAAACTAAATCTTAAGAGTGTAATTAAATTTGGCTCATCGACTTACTCTAAAAATTTTAAAGATATAGATTTAATGTTCGTCTTTAATGATGATGTAATTAAAACATCTGATAGTCTGAAATTGAGACAGTTAATAAGGGAATTTGAAAAAAAGAACAGAAACATTGTTTTTGATTTTGGAGGAGTTGGAACAAGAAAAAGAAAAACTAAATATTCCGTGACAGTAGTTTCATTTGGTCTTAAGGATTTACAAATTAAATATAATCCTCATGATTTGTTCTTTCTAAAGCTTCTGGAGTTGGATAAAAACTTAAAAATATTACATGGAACTAACCCATTTAAAAATTCAAATATTTCTCTTACCAAACAGCATCTTTTTGAAATGTTATCAGTGGACCTAAAACATGCCTTGAGAAATAATTTAGAGAGTGTTGATAAAGATTCATTATATCATCTATTTAAAACATTTTTAAGAGCAATGTTAATTGAATATGGCTTTTTTGAGAAGGAAGAATTACTGCAAGAATTCAACAAAAGATTTAAAGGAAAGATAAAATTACCTAGAAATCCCAAGAGAATTATCTTAGGAGAGATAAAAGAAGAAGATTTTAAAGCTATCATAGACTTTGCAGAAAATTGTTTGGAATATCTTTCAAAATGAAAATATTAGCAATAGGGGATTTTCAGGGAAATCTTACTAAAGAACTTATTAAAAGAGTATCAAAGGAAGATTTTGATTTTGTAATTGGTGTTGGAGATTATGCAGGCATTGATGAATGGTATCCTTGGATTCAACATTGTTTCAAGGTGAATATCAAAGAAAGAACTTGTAAAAAAAGATTTTGAAGCAGGGAAAAAAGTATTAAGTTTCTTGAATAATTTAGGTAAATCTGGATTTTTTGTTTTTGGAAATGGGGACGATGAATGGTATAAATATCCTTTTTCGAAAAAAATTCTTCATGCTAAAAAGAAAAACCTGAATTTCCTTAAAAAAATAAGAAACATCAAAGAGATTACTTATGCTGTTAAAAATTATAGTGGAATTTCCTTTTTAGGGTTTGGAGGCTATATGGATGCTACCGCAAACGCAAGCCATCGAGATAAAAAATGGCAGGCTATAGTTGACAAAAGAACTGCCAGAGCGGACAGGAAAATGAAATCCTTAGCCAAAAAATTGAGCAAAAAGTCCATTTTTATTTTACATTATCCTCCCCTGGGAATCTTTGACAAGATTATTGACAAGAAAAATCCCTTTAATGGAGGAAGAACTGGTATTGATTTCTTTAGAGGTGCCATCATTAAGAAAAAGCCCCTTTTGGTTTTATGCGGGCATATGCATGAATATCAGGGAATGAAGAGGTTAAATGGAATTCCAATTGTAAATCCTGGAGATGGCGGGAAGAATAAGTTTGCAATTGTTGATTTGGATGAAAAGAAGGGAAAAGTAAGAAAAATTAAGTTTATCCGCTGATTTTTTCAATAAAAACCCTTAAAAAGCCTGCGACTTTTGATTTTTTAATCTAAAATGCAGATAGGAAATGCAGACATAAAATGGCTTGGGCATTCCGGTTTTCTCATTAAGAATTCTTCTGTAATCTATATCGACCCTTATAATATCAAAGATGGACTTGACAAGGCTGATTTCATCCTGATAACACACAATCACTATGACCATTGCAGCGTTGCAGACATGCTGAAAATAATAAAAGAGGGGACAAGGATAATTTTAACTCCTGATTGCCTGAGCAAGATAACAAAATTTGAAACGCCTATAAAAATGGAGATTATTGAGCCTGGACAGGAGCTTAGTTTTGGTGAAATGAAGATTTCAGCAATTCCTGCTTACAACATAGACAAATCTTTTCATCCCAAGGACGAGGGAGTTGGCTACATAATAAAATCCAACGGAACAATCATCTATCATGCAGGGGACACTGATTTCATACCTGAGATGCAGAAACTTACAGGATATCAGCAGCCTGGAAAGGAATTTATTGCACTTCTTCCCATCGGTGGCAGGTTTACGATGACTGTTGAGGAAGCAGTCGAGGCTGCAAAAATGATAAAACCTTCATTAACGATACCAATGCATTGGGGTTCAATCGTAGGGACAGAAGAAGATGCCAAGGAATTTGTGAGGCTTTGCAAAGAAGCGAAAATTAATGCGGAAATTCTGGAAAAAGTTTGATTAAATAACAGAATTAATATCACCAATTTCAATTGTGGAATTAAGATTATTCTTTATAAGAAGATAATCACTTTTTATTATTTTGTTCTTGTTCCTTAAAATATCCATATATTTAATTTCTTTCTTTGTTGTTGCAGTTACCAATATGAGAAGAAAAGAATGTATTATTTTATCCTCTTTTTTTACATGTTCTAAATGAACCGAGTTTATCTTCTTAAATTTGCAATTTGTTCCAAATTTTTCTTTCATTATTCTTTCCGTTGCTTTTTTTATGTTTTCGCCTAAAATTATTCTACCCCCTGGCAATCCTAATTTGTTTTGATAAGGCCTCTTAGTTCTTTCATGCAAGAATATTTGTTTATTCTTTTCAAGAATTATGAGGACGACAGGAATAACAGCTTGTTTTTCAGTGACGTAAGGAATCATATGCTCTGAATCTTTTGATAGCCTGTAATAATCTGCTTCCTTTGATAAAATCCCTTTTTTTACCATATTGCTGAGATGATATGAAAGTTTGTTTGAACGCTCATTAAGGAGTCTTTCAATATCACTAAATTTCAAGTTATCCTTATATAGGAATAATTTCAATATGTTTTTTTTCATAAGTCAAACTTTTTGAGGAACTATTTAAATATAATTATAGTAGAGTTTGGTTATGTATGATAAAAATCAGGCTCATTATGTAACAGCGACGGTTATTATTGTCAGGAATGGAAAATTTCTTATTGCAAAAAGGGCAGAATGGGAAAAAGCTTTCCCTAGTAAATGGACTGTTCCAGGAGGGAAACTGGAAGTATTAGATTACGCTTTGAGAGATAAGGATACTTCTTCTCATTGGTATAATATTCTTGAAAACCTTGCTAAAAGAGAAGTAAAAGAAGAAGTTGGACTTGAAATTAAAGATATAGAATATGTTACAAGCTTGGTTTACATAAGATCAGATAGAATACCCTCTTTAATAATAAGTTTATGGACACAATATTTTGAAGGAGCG
>CAYICW010000005.1:0-13202 GCA_964362025.1 Candidatus Woesearchaeota archaeon | reverse complement strand
AGCCTTGAAACAGACACACAGGCACCTGCTGTTGTAAGGGCATACCACGACGGAAGCAATCTCAAGATAATAACAAATGAGCCTGCAGAATGCGTCTATGACATCAAAGAGTGCCTTTATGATTTCAAGGATGGAATAAGCATGACTCCTTCAGATGATGATAAAGAGCATACCACAACCTGGGATCCTCTGCTTACATTCTTCATAAAGTGCAAGGACGAATATGGAAATGAGCCTAATCCAAATGAATGCAGCATCAAAGTAAGGCCGTTTAATCTTTGATTTTTAAATAAAATATAATCGACAAGTCAATAAATTAATAAACTTATTCTGAGATATTAATACTACCGTGAAAAGAAGGCGACTAAAGAAAAGGGGACAGACTAATTTATCCTTTGGAATGATATTTTCCATAATACTTATAGTAGTTTTTATTACATTTGCTTTTTATGCAATTGGAAAATTCCTGGATATCCAGAAGGCTGCAAAAACAGGGCAGTTTATTCAGGCGTTTAAATCAGACATAGACCAGATGTGGAGAAGCTCGCAGGGCTCGCAGGTTGTTGAATACTCCCTGCCTTCGTCTGTTGAGCAAATATGCTTCGCTGACTTTAATTCCACAAAGACAGGAGCCAAGCAAAGCCTGTATGGCGACCTGAAGTTTGTTTATTTCAAGGATGAAAATCTCTTCTTTTATCCCACTGGCTCCGCTGGAGCAGTTGATTCCACGAAGATAAATAATATAGACTTAATTGAGATTACAAGCAGGGAAAATCCATATTGCATAACAAACCTAAAAGGGAAAGTCAAGATGACAATTAAAAAAGGTCTTGATGAAGCTCTGGTCACGGTAACGAGATAAATTTAACAAAATGGGAGTTATTAAAAAAACATTAAAATGGATAAAAGAATGGTTAATAGAATTGGGAAAACTATCAACAATACTTATAGATGGTTTAATAGGAATTTGATTAATTAAAAGAGATTGAAAAGACATAAACAAAAATGAAATCTTATAATAAAAACAAAAAAGCCATAGAGTTTTCGTTTACATGGCTTTTTGCAGTCATAATAGGAACAGCCATACTTGTTCTGGCAATATATGCGGCAACAAAAATACTTTCAACAGGCGGTGCAGAAACAAGCGCTGCGGCTGCAAAAGAGATTGGAGTTTTATTGAATCCTCTTGAAACAGGATTTGAAGCAGGCGTATCAACTTCTCTATCTCTTCCGACTGATACAAGAATATATAATGGATGTGATAACTTTAGTGGTTTTGGAAAACAGCAGATACAGGTTGCCCAGAAATCCTTTGGAAGATTCTCTGAGCCAAGCGTCAACGTTAGTTTTCCAAACAAGTACATATTTTCAAATGAAACCGAAGAGGGAAAGAAATTTTTAATATTTTCCAAGCCTTTTGAATTTCCATTTAAGGTTGCAAACCTAATTTACCTGACTTCTTCAAATGAAAAGTACTGCTTTATTGACGCTCCTGAAAATATAAAGAGCGAATTAAGCCAATTAAAGCAGGAAAATTTATTGGTGGCTAATTGTTCCACTTCACCCGAATTTATTATGGTGTGTTTTGACACGGGCACAAGTTGTGACATAGAAGTCAGATATAATTCCGGCTATCTTAAAAAAAACGGTGACAGACTGCGCTTCGCAACAGATGCCTTGATGTATGCCGCCATATTCTCAGGCGGCGGCATTTATGAGTGCCAGGCAAGCAGACTTATGCAAAGAGCAGAAGAATTAAGCTCTATCTACATAAAAAAAGCCAATCTGTTGCAGCAGAAGGATTGTAATTCTAATTTGGACTTGCTTTCCTTATTAAATTCCTTTAGAAGTTATGAGGATTCGTCTGACCTGCGTTTATTATCAGATAAAGCAGAAGAAATTGAAGTAGGCAATAGAGTATCCTCGTGCAGGCTGTGGTAAATAATCTTTTTGAAAAAGATTAGACAAAATCAAGAAAGAAAATGATTAAAAAAACATTAAAGTTAGGGCAATTCAAGATACAGCAAATGGCATTTATGCTTATAGCTGTGGTTATTTTCTTTGCGCTTGTTGGCATTTTTGTGCTTGGATACGGGCTTTCGGGACTAAAGCAAACTGCTAATTTGTTGGAGGAGCAGAATGCAATGCTTTTGGTGTCCAAGCTCGCAAATTCCCCGGAGTTTTCATGCGGAGAGGCTTTTGGCGTAACCAGGATAAACTGCATAGACTTTGACAAGGTTATGATGCTAAAGCAGGACATTAAAAAATATAATGATTTTTGGGGGGTTTCAAACATAGAGATAAGAAAAACAGTTGGCGGAGAGCAGGAGACACTGTGCAACCTTGCAAACTATCCAAATTGCAATACCTTAAAATTGCTGGAACAAGCATCACAGGGCTATGATTATTCAAACTTTGTGTCTTTATGCTGGAAGGAAAAAAGCACAGCAGAAATAATTTATGATAAATGCGCGGTAGCAAAGCTCATAGTAAGATACAAGGAGAAGATATGAAAATTGCTAAAAAGAATGGAGAAATAGATCTAAAAAGCAGGATTAATAAAAGAAACACATAACAGGTTAGGTGAAAGTTTATCAGTTAATTAACAATATATTATAAAATGAAGCAAATAAAAGATAAGAGACAGAAGGCAAAGCCCTTAGTTCGTTCGTCTCTGACGAGCCAAACGAAAGCACAGGAAGAAATGGTTGGATTTGCACTGATAATCATAATAGTTGCTGTCATAATTCTTGTTCTTTTGGGGATATCTTTGAATAATCCAAAAACAAAGGGGGTTGAAAGCTATGAAGTTGAGAGTTTTATACAAGCCTCTTTGCAGCACACGACCGCCTGCAGCACTGATTTTGAAGTTTCCTATGAGGACATAAGCGGCCTGATAACAGAATGTGATGACCGACAAATTTGTGAGGATGGAAGAGACACGTGCGCGGTTCTTGACTCCGCCATAAAAGACATATTAAAGGAAGCATGGAAAGTAGGAGAAGATAGGCCTGTTAAGGGTTATGCACTGCGCATAACTTCAAAAGATAGCATCATATTAAGTTTAAATAAAGGAAATGTAACTTCTAATTATAAGGGGGGAGTCCAACCTCTTCCTAAAAGGGGGGCTATTTATTCAATCGAATTCCGGGCTTATTATTAGGATAATTTTATAAGTTTTCAGTTTCTCAGTTTTTAATGGAAGAAATGACACTGCAGCAGGCTTTAAATCTTGCTGCTGAAAAGCATAAAAAAGGGAAATTAGAAGAGGCTGAATTCATATATAAAAAGATTCTTGAGAAAAATCCCAGAAACCCTGATGCCATTCACTTGCTTGGTCTGGTTGCATACCAGAGAGGAAAGCATGAAGAAGCAATAAATCTAATCAAAAAAGCAATTGAAATAAACAAAAATGCAACATATTATGGAAATCTTGGGATGGTTTATGATGCTATTAATGAAGATGAAAAATCAGAAGAAGCCTTTGAAACTGCATTAAGCATTGATTCGGAACATACAAATGCCTACCTCGCTCACTACAACCTTGGCATTTTTTTAAAAGATAGGGGAGAATTCGAAGGGGCATTGGAGCACTATGAAAAGGCAATAAAATTAAATCCCAATTTTCCGGAAGCCCATTGGAACATGGGTCTTATTCTTCTTATGCTTGGAAAGTTTGAAGAGGGGTGGAAAGAATGCATTTACAGATTCAAAAAGCAAAACCCTTCTGATTCAAGGGCATTCGGCAAACCTCAATGGAATGGGGAATCTCTAGAAGGTAAAAAAATTCTCATAGCTTCTGAACAGGGTTTTGGGGACAGCATGCAATTCATAAGATACCTGCCATTTGTAAAGGAAAAAAAAGGATATATCATCCTTGAATGCAAAAAAGAGCTTGAAAAATTGTTTGGGAATATCAAGGAGGTTGATAAGATAATCACAAAGGAAAAAGATAATGCCCTAGACAAGGATTTTGACTATTATATTCATCTCATGGACTTGCCTAGAATCTTCAGGACTAATCTGAAAAATATCCCCAACAAGGTTCCATACATAAAAGCTGACCAGAATCTTTCCAAAAAATTCAGGCAGGAATTTAAAACAGGCAAATTCAATATAGGAATAGCCTGGGCAGGAAATCCAGAGCAGGATAATGACAAAAACAGATCAACTGTTTTTGACAAATTTAAGGTTTTGAAAGAAGTTTCTGGAATTGTCCTTTTCTCCCTGCAAAAAGGAAAGCAGGAAGAACAGCTTGATGATTCTCAAATAATCAATCTGTCCAATAAGATGAATGATTTCTCTGATACTGCTGCCTTAATAGAAAATCTTGATTTGATTATTAGCGTTGACACCTCTGTTGCACATCTTGCTGGCGCAATGGGAAAGCCTGTCTGGACACTGCTCACACTTCATCCTGATTGGAGATGGCTCCTTGACAGAAACGATACTCCTTGGTATCCAACAATGAGGCTTTTCAGGCAAAAGAAAAAAGGGGATTGGGATTCCCTGTTATCAGAAGTAAAAAAGGAACTTGAAGATTATCTGAAAAATAATTAAATCTTTATATGAATAGTCATTGTGTCCACAACAACTTCCGGGCGATGCCTTATCCTGTTCTTTGTCTTTTCCTGAATCATCTCCACAAATCCAAATCTTTCCAGAAGCTTTATGTCATCATTTACAGACTTAAAACCGCGCCCGAGTTTCTTGGCAAGCTCATAGATGGATATAGGTTTGTCATACTTTATTGTGTGGAGAATCCTGGCTTTCTCATTGCTAAGAAGCTGTCTTAATGCAAGAAGGCTGTCAAAGTCATAGTCCTTTTTTGAAAGCCCTGATTTTTTGAACAGTGAAAAAGCCCCTTTTGACTCCGCAAGCGTTATTTCCCTTGTCTTTGTCTTACCCATTTTATTTTTCTGATATATTCTTCATATATCTGTATTTTGTTAATATATATTATAAATAATTACCCTATATTAATAAATCTTGTTATTTTGACATATTTCCGGCTGGCTTTAGGGAGTTCTAAAAGTGTATTAATACAATAGTAACAGCATAAGCTTTATAAATAAAACCTTGAAAATAAGGGACTTTGAACAAAGTTATCAGGGGGGAGGTAGCAACCTTTTTAAAGAAAATTAACATTTCTTATATTACTCCCGAAAGGGGCTCTAATAGGGAAATTAGATCATACTCACCGATAGTTTAACCCTATGACTATTGAATGAGAGGTTGTCATAGACAACATGTTACATAGAGTTGAAAGGAGGTTAAAAAAATGATAAAAATTAATTTTAAGAAAATAACGGCTTTGGCAACTAGCGCATTAATGGTTGGCATGACCATGGGCGTTGCTGCTGCTGCAAACTATCCGGCACCTTTCGTGTCTGGGGGAGCAGCTGACGTGGCAATTGTTTATGGTACAGGCTCTGGAGTTTCACAGCTTGACTTAATTGAAGCAGGAAATGTTCAGACAAACCTACAATCATTTATGACTGGAACAACAGGAGGCGGAGTTAGCACAACTGGGGAATTAGTGTCCTTGGACACAAGCGCTGACAGAATCTGGCTTAACACATCTTTGAATGCTGTAAAGTCAACAATAACCAAGACCGACCTTCCAACTATTCTTTCAGACTATACCTTTTCTGGCAATGTGGATTCAAAAATCACATCAACCATAAAGCTTATAGCTGGAACAGCTCCTGGACTCGAAAACTCTGGAAAAGTTGTTTTTGCAAAACAGCCATCTAGTAGCAATGACCCCGTAATTGGTATAAGTATGGGTTCAAGCGCTGCAGCACAACCATTGTATAATGCAACTGCAACAATGGCTGCAATTAACTTCACAAGTGCTGACTCAGAAGGTGAAGAAATTGTCCTATTTGGACAATCATTCACGGTTGCTTCGGCAACAGACACCGATACATTGGTTCTTCTGAAAGAAGCCGAGAAAGTTAGCCTATCCAGCGACTTGCCTGCTTCAACTGTAACAGTAGGAGGAGAATCATATACAATTGAACTTGTATCTGCTTCTGACACTAGTGCTACAGTAAAAGTAACAAATAGCGCTGGCAAAAGCGAGAGCAAGGAAGTTAGTGAAGCTGCATCCAAGAAAATTAACGGCGTTACAATTGCAGTTCAAACTGCAGATGAAACTAATTTGAAGTTATCTGCTAGTGTTATTGCAGGCGCCGAAAAAGTTACCCTAGAAGATGCTGCAACAGTTACAGTAGGAGAAAGCAACAACCCTATTGATGGAACATTGGTATACCTTAACGGAGGCAATACTGGCGGCGGTGATCCAACTAACTCAACAACTGAGATTGCAATAGCTGTTTTCAGGCCTGATTCAACACACGATGCTATCCTTCCAGGAGAATCCTTTGTGGACCCTGTGTTTGGAAGTTTCAAATTTGACTTCGTTGGCTTGACTTCACCTTTGGATGATGTGAATAGAGATACTATCTCCCTTTCAACTGCTGGTGATGATACAGTTACTGTAAAGTTCACAGAGCAAGGCGGAAGTGAAAAGTCTGTTGACTTCGCACATAACGAAAGCTTGACATGGAGGCTTGCTGATGACTCAAACTTCAGCATAGGCATAGTAGAAATGGAAAATCTTTCTTATGCAACTGGAACTACAAAATATGTTGTTGTAGGAAATGAAGATTATGGACACTTACTTGAATTGTACGATGTTTACAACCAGTCAACTGGTTCAAGCAGCGTAACAAACGACAGAGTTAAATTTAAGGATGTCTTTAGCGGAACAACATATGAAACAACTTTCACAAGCACTGAATCTGAAGGAACATTAGATGTTGATGGTAAGAGATATACTGTTTACTTTAATGGAACAGGAGAAAGTGCCAGTGTTAAATTGAAGTATCCAACAAGTGACTCTGTAGCTGGAAATGGCTTTGTTCTATTTCCAACAATAGAAACCAAATCAGGAGCTTTAGTTCAGTTTTATCAGCCAACGACAATTAACTTGTCAGATATAAACGGAACAAATAACTCCATATTTGGGGACCATATGAGTGCTACAAACAGTATTTATTTGCCTGATGGAGATGGTTACGTAACAGCAATAGCTACTACATATAACACAGGAAGCAATGCAACAGATGGTAACTGGACAGTCGGTTCAACAATTTTGAACACAACAGGTGCTGCAAACGCAATTCACACGTTGAACTATTCAGTTATCACAGTGGGTGCAGTTAGATATAACTTCACAAACAACGCAACAAATGGTTCAAACTTTGGAACTGGCGGCGTAGCAGGTGTTAACAAAACAACAGTATACATGGTTAATCCTGCAGGAACTGGAAATATTGACCAGCCTGCTCTTATTGTCTGGGAAAATAAGGACAACAAGAATGAATACCATGTAGTGGTTGTGGACCTTGAGGACAATGCTGCAAGCATGGGTTCAAGCACAAATGGAGTCGGAGTAAGTGGAATACTGCTTTCATCTGACTACTATAATGCAACCGCAACAAGAGCAAGTGACAGCGACTTTTCAGATTACCTTGACTGGTTTGGAACACATTCTGTAATAAATGCAGATGATTCTGACCAGAAGAAAGCTACAATAACATATCCAAAGAGCCAGGTTTACTCACAGTTATATATTGGAGCAAGCGGTTCAACTGTATCAGGAGGGGTAACTGCTGGTGGCTCAACACAGCTTGGAAATGTGCTAGTCAAAGACAGTGAAGTTAGCTCAGTCGCAACCAAGAATTTGGTTATTGTTGGAGGAAGCTGTATAAACTCAGCTGCTGCAACATTAGTTGGCGGAGCTAAGTGCGGAGCTGCATGGACCACTGCAACAGGAGTAGGAGCAGGCGAATTCCTATTAAAGGGATACGCAACTTCAACTCTTACGAGCAAAGTTGCTCTATTGGTTGCTGGTTATGAAGCTGCAGACACTGTAAACGCTGCAACTTATTTGAGAACAAAGACCGTTGATACAAGCAAGGCTTACAAAGGTACCACTTCAACTAGTGCTACACTTGTAAATTCAACAGCTTAAGCATAAGTCAAAAAATAACTTTTTCTTTTTTCTTTTCTTTTTTTAAGCCTTAGTGAAAACTAGAAAAAATTGATATAAAATTATAAAGGAAAAGATTTATATAATTATCAAAATCTTAATTAACATGGCTGAGTTTAATGTAATTATAGAGAAAGGAGAAGATGGTTATCTAATCTCGGAAGTGGTTGAGCTGCCTGGCTGCCATACTCAGGGAGAAACAATGGAGGAATTAATTGTCAATACCAAAGAAGCTATCTCATTATATTTGAAGGTAATCGGGCAGGAAAAAGTTATGGGAAAATTTATCGGAATTAAAAAATTGGAGGTTTAAATGGGCAAACTTCCACAGCTTACTGCTGTTGAATTTATTAAGATTTTGTCTAAAATTGGATTTAATGTCATTAGACAGGAAGGAAGCCATGTTTTTTTAAGAAATAACAGGGGCATAACCACTGTAATCCCAAACCATCCGGGAAGAAAATTAGACAGGGGGTTATTAAATAAGATTATAAAGAAAGATATTCAGATTTCAAGAGAAGAATTTATGAAACTATTATAAACACTATTTATGATTATATATTACCATGATAAGAAAAATAACCTCAAAGCATGACGAGGAAAAGAAAAGAAGAAGAAATCAGATAATTGTGGGATTAGCGCTTGTTTTAGTAATGCTGCTAAGCACCGCGGGATATTCTTTCGGAAGCAATTCGGGCGAGAATGCTGCTCCAACTATAAAATATAACGGCTATAAATTTACAAATACGGGGGGATATTGGAACCTAGACATCGGAGGAACAGTTTTCAGCTTCATCAGCAATCCGTCCAACGCATATAAATTAAACTCCAGCCTTAAATCCCTGACAAACTATTATGGAAAGACACTTTATTTATATTCGGAAAACCCCAATGCGGAATCAGAGATATATCAAAATATGCGGAGTGTAGCATCTGGGGTTCAGCCAGCATGCCCTGAAAATGAGGAAAATTGCGGCAAAGGAATTCCCATAAAAACCTGTGAGGACAATTTTATAATAATAAGGGAGAAAAATGAGACAAGCATATCACAGAAAGATGGATGTGTGTTCATCGAGGGACCGACTGAGAATCTGGTAAGAATAACCGACGGAGTTTTGTTAAAGATAATAGGAGTGCAATAAGATAAAGAACAATAATAAAGTTTTTAAAACAAAAAAGGCAATAAAAAAGATGAACAAAAAACAAAAGGAACAGAACAAGACATTAAGAAATATTTTCCTCTGGCTTATCGCAGCCATGGTCATATTTATTCTTGTATTTTTCATAGCCGATGAGGCAAAAAAAACAAATTATAATGGGGTCTCATTTAAGATGATAAAAGAGGGGCAGATTACCCTTTATCAGACAACTTTTCCATTTTACAAAGATGGAGAGAAGATAGCGGATTATAATTTTTATCTGAGAACAAGCCCGAATGAACTGAAGGATGTTCCATTTAACGGCAATTTAACCATAAAAAAGAATGTTGTGTTCAATCCCAATGATGAGCTAAACTGCGACGGAGACGGAATAATTGCCGTTGCAAATATTGTGCAGAATCTTTATGGCTACCTTAATGCAACGGTCATAAGGGATGAAAATGCAACCTGCGATTCCCTGGGAAGATACTCCCTGATAAACATAAAAACGGCGAATTCCACGGGGATTAATCAGACGGGGAATTCCTGCTATGATATAAATGTGGCAAACTGCGAAATATTAAAGGCCACGGAAAGATATATGCTTGAGGGATTTGTGAAAATCAACGGTGTTATTAACAGAACAAACTGATTACTTTTTGTTTTTCTTTCCTGTCTTATTTTTTCTAACCAGAATATATAAAACCAATATCACCAATACAAATATCAGGATAGGGATGTATAACACGCTGAGCTGTTCGTTTATCCATTCAAGTTTATTTCCGAATGTGTATCCCAAGTAAATCAGGAAGGCGCTCCATACTGCTGCTCCAAGGGCGGTATAAATTACAAATCGCAGCATGTTCATTCTTGAAAAGCCTGCGGGAATGGAAATTATATGCCGTGCTATCGGAATCAATCTGCCGATGAAAACAGTTATTTCTCCATGTTCATTGAAAAAACTATCAGCCTTGTCTAATCTTCTTTCCGTTATGAAGAGAAATCTACCATATTTTTTCACAAGCATATTTACCAATCCTCTGCCCAGAAACATTGCAAAAAGAAAATTAATAAGCGCGCCCAAAATAGTTCCGGCTATCGCTATTAAAAAAACCAGGGAAAATGACATTTCCCCCCTTGCTACCAATGCCCCCGCAGGAATAAGAATAAGCTCACTTGGCAGGGGAAAGATAGTGCTTTCTATCATCATTCCAAAAAATATTCCCAGATATCCCATCTCTTTTATTATTAAAATTAAAAAGTTAAAAAAATCAAGCAACAGGTTGTTTAACATATTATTTTCTCTTTGTTAGAAGGGAGTTCCTATATAAAAATTTAAGGTCTGAATAAGCGGGAATTTCTTTCAGTTTGTATGCCTTAACCTGATAAAACCATATTGCTACAATCAAGGCAACGCTTCCGGCATACCAAGACAGCCTGTGAATAATATCGAAAAGCGGGGAACCTGCCATATATAAGATTCCCAGAACAAATATCCTTAGAATATTTACAACTAAGAATATAAGAAATGCGAAAAATAACATTTTCAGCCTTTGGTTAATTTTTATATTAGGGGTTGAAAGATTGAAGATAAG
This sequence comes from Candidatus Woesearchaeota archaeon, assembly GCA_964362025.1. GTDB lineage: Archaea > Nanobdellota > Nanobdellia > Pacearchaeales > GW2011-AR1 > JAGVNG01. Next base: position 2,406 of record CAYICW010000005.1, on the reverse strand, counting down.
CAGGAGATAATAGGCAGAGCCTGCTATGCAGGCTTTTATCAGTTCTATTGGGACGAGCCCGACATAAACAGTTGTTTTGTCCAAAGTTGCCCCAAAAAAATAATTAAATAAAAAATAAACAGGGTAAACCGTAAGGGGGGTAAAAACGAAGTAAAACAACCATAGCCCGCCAAGCGGCAATGCTATCAAAAGCAGATATCTATAAAAAATGCTTAAAATTTCATTCGATGACTTCTTCATAAAACAGAACAGGGGAAATGTATTTAAATAATTTGAGGGTATCTTTAATATGAAGATAATCTTTTCAAAAAAGATTAGACAAAATGAAGAAAATGACAAAGAATAAAAAATTGGCGTGGACTGCGGGGCTGATAGCTGCCGCATTCATATTATCCCTGTATTTTGACAATTATATAATTCGGGGAATTTCCTATCTAAAAAATAGTTTTCTTGATGAATCTCTTTCATGGTTAACCTCAACAAGCTTTGAAATAATAATTTTCTTTCTGCTTACAATCCTTCTTCTATGGAACAAAAACAAGAGGAAATGGGTTCTTCCCTTATGGTTTACTTTATTCCTATCTGCTGTTGCAAGCTTCATATTAAAGGTGGCTATTCAAAGGCCAAGGCCTTTCCAACAGGGGTTGATTGAACTATCCTCTTTCCTGATTAAGAATAGTTATTACACGTGGGACTTCGCTTTCCCATCAAGCCATACAATGCTTGCATTCTGCGTCCTCCCTATTGTTTCAAGAGAATTTCCAAAACTCAGGTATGTGTGGGCGCTATTTGCTTGTCTTATCGCATTCTCAAGGGTATATTTTGGATTTCACTTTCTGAGCGATGTTATTGCAGGCGCGGTTATAGGATATTTAATTGGTGCTCTGATATTAAATGTGGAGAAAGAAAACCATGTCTGGGAGAATTTGTATTGGAAAGTTTACAATAAGTTTGTGAAGTGAATGAGTTTTAAGGGTTATTTCTTCTTTTATACACGTTATTAAAAAATCCCTAAAACCAATAAAGAGGATTAATATAATCGGATAAATATTATTAAAAGTAAATCAATTATTTTTAGAGATTAGAAAGATATTTTTTATTAATTATATTAAAGCATTAATAAGTGAGCGAAGCGAACGTAAATAAAAATCTTCTTACTTCCTCGTAACTCTCATTGCAACCAGAATTATCACGATTATCAATACCACGTTAAGTATTCCCAATCCCCATAGCATTCCAGAGCTTCCAGAAACTGCTCCGCCTGTTATTGAGTCAAAGAACCCTGCCTTTGCTACCACAACTGAAACAGGCTGTCTTGTTACCTGATTTCCTGAAACAAGCTCTATGTAGAATGTCTGGTCTCCAAATGCATCCTTATTAACATTGAATGTGAATGTTGCTTCTCCTGACTGTCCTGCTGTCAATGTCAGTGATGCTGGCGCAACGGTGTATGTTGAAGCCCATTGTCCGTGTCCTGAGGAGCTTAGGGTATATGTTGCTGAAGCTGTTCCAGTGTTTGTTACAGTTGATTTAATAACCATATCCTGCCCTGCTTTTCCGCCTGAAACCAAGTTAGCTGTGACTGTAACAGGCGCAACTGAACCAGAACATGAGCCCTTAACTGTCAAAGGAACTGTAAATTCTGCGTAGTCATCATCATAATTATTTTGATAAACATCTCCATCTTCATCCAATACTTCAAACTTGATTGGATATGTTTTTTCTGCCGCATCATTTGGAACCTTGAATGTTAATGAAACTTTCTGATTGTCAAATGCATTCATATCCCCTACAAGAATTTCCTCGTTTAATTTCAATTCACTATTTGTTGCTTGAACTGAAACCGCATCCTGATCACTATCGCCGATGTTCCATGCGTCCGCTGAAACTTCAACAGTAGCGCCGCATTGGGCGGTTTCTGGGACCTGGAAGTTGTCAAGAACCACGAAATCGCTTTCGATAACAACTGATGCCTGTTCGAAATCGCTTACGCATGTTGAAAGAGCTGTTGCATTATCAACTGTTCCTGAAGCAGTAACATAGAACTTGTAATTATTCCCATCACTCAAATCTTCCAAATCAACATCAAGGTCGTCATCAAGCTTAAATGAAACAGTAACCAATTCCTTATCCCCGTCTTTAAGGTTGAACTCATCTTCATTATCATAATCAATTACCCATTTATTTGTTTTGGTATCATAAAGCCCCCATGAAACTTCAACATCATCGACATTATCATTTCCATTATTCTTTATTTCAATCTGAACTTCTATATTTTCCAATGAGAACCATTCATCATCTTTTCCAAATGTCTTGCCATCGAAGGATAATCCATTGTTTGTAAAGTCTATCTTTCTTACATCAAGGTTTCCAGGGTTTCCGACTGCATTGCATGCTGTTATTTCT
>CAYICW010000004.1:0-13898 GCA_964362025.1 Candidatus Woesearchaeota archaeon | reverse complement strand
CGGCAATATCAGTGCATACAAGAACATAAACTTTATTTTCATTGAATTTTTCCATGATGCCGTTTCTTTTATTCTGCGTCAGTCCCCCGTGTATAACCAATGTGTCTATTCCTAAATTCTTCAGGTTATTGCCGATAAAGTTTGTATTATGCCTTGTGTTGCAAAATACCATCACCAGCCCGTATTTTTCTTTTTGAAGCAAATGCACAAGAAGGGAAAATTTTAGATTATTAGGAACATCATAATAAATCTGCTTCAATTTTTCAGCATCAACATATGACTCAACAGAAATGCTTTTTGGATTTCGCATGTGCTTGCTGGCGATATCCTCTATTTCTGGGGAGATTGTGGCAGAGAACAAAAGAGTTTGCCTTTCCTTCGGACAATTTCTTATTATCTTTTCAACATCATATATAAATCCCATGTCCAGCATTCTGTCAGCCTCATCTAAAACTAATACTTTTATATGTGAAAAATTTATTGTGCCTCTTTCAAGATGGTCAAGAATTCTTCCCGGAGTTCCAACAATAATCTCCGAATTCCTTAATGATTTTATCTGATTGCTTATGTTTACTCCCCCATAAACAATTGCAACATTTAATTGCCTGTAGCCTGAAAATCTTATGAATACATTGCCTACCTGTTCAGCCAACTCTCTTGTTGGAACCAGAATCAAAACCTGCGAGCCTCTTCCAGGAATAGTTTTTTCTATAATTCCCGCCCCAAATGCAAGGGTTTTTCCGCTCCCCGTGGCAGAGCCGCCGATAACATCCTTTCCTTCTAAGATTAAAGGAATTACTTTCTCCTGTATTTCGCTTGGCTCGCTGAAGTTTGCTTTTTCTAGTAATTTCAAAAGCTCTTCACTCAAGCCCAATTTCTTGAATTTTTCCATATTTTAACTTACTTTATAACAGAAATAGTATGCCAAGACTGAACATTGATAAAGCAAGTTCATGCCCGAAAGCTCTATTTCCAACGATTATAATTAAAAATGATTTATATAGTATTTAAAGCTAAGCAATTAAAAAACCCCAAAAAACCACAGAAAACTTTAAAAGACATTCAAACTTTTGTCTTTGAGATGAAAAAAGAAAACGAAAAAAAGAGCACATCTTTGATAAAAGAGCCTGAGGAAGAAACTGGCGAGGAAACTGGCGAGGAAACAGAAGAAGACGAAGAAAAAAAGGACGCTGATGATTGGGATATGGATTATTAAACTTTTTATTTAATCTATTTCTTTTTTATTTTTCTTGTCCCTCTTGTCCATTGTGGATTAGGGATAAAGTTTTTTAACAAGTTTTATATAATTTAGCATTAATATACTAATATGAACCTAAGGATTTTTTTAAGTTTTGTCTTTTTCCTTGTGGTAATTATCCTTTTAGGTCTTTATTGGATAGTTCCATTTAATGATATTAACTTTGGATTTAAAGAGCGAAATTATAATTTTAGCCTGAATGCATCAGACAAGGGAATGCAGTTTCATCCTAATATGAGATTTCCAACCTTGAACATTTCCTACCGTGTAGATAATTGCCCGCTTGGCAAGCAGGAAGATATGGAAAGGGCTTTTGGAATAATCGCCAATAAAACCTCGTTGAATTTTTATCAGGTTGTAAGCAACGAGGAAATAAGTGTGACATGCGATTCAAAAAATAAAAGAGAGGGGGAATTGTTTATCGCTGGAGAAGGAGGCCCGACAAACGTAACAATGACTTCCAATTTTAATGTTATAAAAGGAGGGCAAATTCTTCTAATAAGAGAATCACAATGCGCTAGTCCAAATGTGGGAATACATGAGCTGTTTCATGTTCTTGGATTTGACCATTCTCCAAATCCAAATAATATAATGTATAATTTTAGCAGCTGCAATCAGGAAATAAGTCAGGACATGATAGACACAATAAACAATTTATATTCCACTCCAAGTTATATTGATTTGTCCATAGAAAATGCGTCCGCAGTCATGCATGGAAAATATTTGGATGCAAATATCACGGTTATGAACGAGGGCCTTGCGGACTCTAAGAATTCAACAATGGAAATATATGCCGATGGAAAACTGATAAAAGAACTGGATATAGAGGAATTGAAAATAGGTTATGGCACAAAAATAACTCTTAAAAATATTCTGGTGCTACAGATAAAAACCAGTGAACTGAAATTCATTGTATCTTCCGACGAAGCCGAGTTAAGCAAGGAGAATAATGGAATAAATTTAAATATAAAAAATAAAAATTAACCGTCAAGATCCAAAGAATCAATCTCCTCTTCAAATAACTCTTCCTGATCTTCTTCCTCTTCCGGAACTAACTCAATAGTTTTATCCCCTTTTGACCTCATTTTTTATTATTTTTTAATAAATATGCCTGATTTTTAAATATTTCTATACAATCTTTATTTCTCGGAAATGCGTTGATTTCCTCGTCTTGCATTTTTGAGGATGCCTTCCCTCGCTATATAAAGATTTCTCTGTTGTTATATATAGCATCTAACATAGATTATAAAAATCCCTCCACCCGGACTCGAACCGGGGATCTCTCGGGTACTGCTCGGCTTTTGGGGTTTCATTTAATTTCCGTCGTAGGGAATATCCGCCTTAGATTCGCTTAAATAATCTACAGCCGAACGCTCTGCCACTGAGCTATGGAGGGATATGAAAATAAAAGAGGATATTGATTTTTAAGGTTTGTTATTGAAAGAAATTTGATTAATATCAGGATAATTAGCAATATAGAAAATAATAAATACCCCTCCAAGACTATTATAATAATGTCAGACAGCCTATGTGAATTAGACCCAAGAATATATGATGAATATATAGATACTAATTTAGAAAGAAAAAACTTTGATGAGGTTTTCAAAAATATTCAGGAATTCACGAAGGGCTTCTCAAAAATAAATATTTTGGATTTATGCTGTGGCACAGGTATTTTTCCTAGAAAAATGGCTGACTAAATTAAAGAATGTTTCTTATGTGGGAGTAGATATAAACAAATCGTTTTTGGACTTTGCAAAAAGTCAGTTAATAAAATATCCAAATTATAAATTTATTCAGGAAGATGCTGTTAAAGTAAGAATTCCTGAAAAATTTGATGTTATTGTAGCCACTTCTTCTTATCATCATATTAAAGATACAGAAAAAAGAGCATACCTTGAAAATATTTCCAATCGCTTATCTAACAAAGGCATTTTGGTAATTTATGAGAAATTAGTTTCAAAGTTCAAAGAGCCAATTGGCGCTGCAGATAGTGCTTCTAAATTATATGCCGAGAGAATTAAATATCTCTTAAAGACAGAAAAACCGACAGAAAAACAATTATTCGCACTGTTTAATGAATTATACCTCTCGGCTATAAGGAAAGGCGAATATAAAGTAAGTTATGAAATATCTCTTGGAGGATTTAAAATCCACAGGGTTTAAGGTTATTGAGGAGATTAAACTTTGGCCAAAGGAAGATTTATTTAACGACCCTAAAATGGGTGATTTTGTCCTTGTTATTAAAAAAGATAATTAACCTTCTTATCTCTCTTCAGGACCCTTGACTCTTGGCTCTGTTATAAAGAAAGCCTTATTGGATTCTGTCTCGTTTATTTCCCCGTCTTTTTCATATATTGCGCTTGCAGATGGAAGCGCGAATTTTCCCAATATTCCAACCTTTGAGAATATTATGTAGGACAATGCTCTTGTTTCCCCTGCTTCAAGCTTCTCGAAATTCCATTCCAGTTTCCTGTTCTTCTCGTCGATTCTTGTTGGCTTTTCCCCGCCGTATCTTTCATACAGCTTCACAAGAGGAGGAAGCCTGTCTATTATGTTTACTCTTTCCACATATTTTTTTGCATTCACAAATATGGAAACCTTTAGCGCAAATTCGCCTCCCTTGGCCCTTACAAAATTAACTCTTTTCTTCAGCACAATGTTGGTCCTTGAATATTGTTTCACAAGCAAAACTATTGCCACAATCAATAATATAACAACAAGAGGGAACAGCCAGTTGGTTCTTGCTGTTATCTCCAGCGTTTCCCCTGGATTTAATTCCCTGTTCCATACATAATAAACAGTCAAGCCCTGCCTGTCAACACTGTCTGGTTCAGGAGTAAGGGTTGTAAATAGCCTCGAAATAATGTTTTTTTTGACTACTGTTTCTGTTTGCGCAACAACATTCCCCTCATTTATTTTTTTGATAACTTCTGTGTTTATTACAAATCCGTAATTTGTTGAGCTTGTTGCCAGCACATCTTTTTCAGCATATTTTATGACACCCTCAATCTCAGCGGTCTTTCCCCCAACCTCTGCCTCAACATTCAAGGTATAGAATCCTGCCATCAGGCTATTGAAGTCCTCTTTGTTTAATTGAATGTCAAAATTTTTTCTTTCATATGGTCCAAGGCTGAATTGCTTTTCAAAATCAAAGAAGGCTGAATTGAATTTGGCGGTTATATTTCCAAAGTTGAAGTTATTTTTATTATGAATATATATCTGAAGGGACATTGATTGTGTTTCTATATTTCCAGAGCCAACCTCAAAAGCATCCTTCAAATCTATTATCTGGAAAGTCAATGTTTGTTTTGTCTCTGACTTGTCTCCTCCCCTTATGAAATAATCAAAGGTGTAATGCCCCCTTGTTTTTAGGTCTCCTAGGGGGGAAACCCTCAAAACTATCTCTTTTGTTTCTCCAGCGCCGATATAGGTTGTTCCGATGGGAAACATCTGAAATCCAAGCAAATTATAAAATTCTATATAGTCTGCCGCGCCCAGATTTGCTATTTTAAGGTTAAAATCAGCCGGTTTTTTCAAGTCAGCAATCATAACCTCTCCAGAGCTTGTTTTCTCGACATTTAAATTCAAAGAAAGCACAAATGGAAGAGCCAATACAAGCAGAATCATTAAAATAAATACTCTTTTCATATTCAAATCAGAAAGAATTTGTATTTAAAGATTTCTATGTCATCGTTTTCCTCTGTCTTTTTTCAATTTCATCGTTTTCCCTCCGGCGTTTTTCATTAAATAAAACGACGCGGAAAAATTTACCGTTTTCCCTCCGGCGTTTTTCATTAAATAAAACGACGCGGAAAAATTTACCGTTTTCCCTCAAGATCAAGATAGGCTTTTGCCTGCGACAAGAACTCATCGCAGCTGCCGATTATTTTGTCCTCATAATGCTCTATCCTCGATGCAATAACCCATTTTTCATATATGCTTCTTAAAAATTTCTTGAAAGCAGTTGTCTCAAATTTTCCTTCATAATCCCTTACAAGATTGCCCTTTATTCCGACTTCAACGCTGCCTTTGTTCATCTGCACCTTCGCCCCGCCCTGATTAGCCTCAACTTTTGTCAGATCTTTTACCTTAATTGTTATTTTTGCCTCAAATTTGAAGTAGTCAGTCATTTTTTTCTCGCCAGTCCATTCAACCACTATCTCTTTTGAATCTCCCATTAGCTTTTCCCCATACTTATCTTCATGGATGCTTAATCCAGTTTCGTCACTTAACCATTCATAGCAAAACTTATAAAATTCCGTAAAAGAAAAAACCCCGTTGTATTTTATCTTGCTCGAGAATATTGTCTCTTTTTCTGACATTTGTTTTTACCTTATTTGCTTATAAGACAAGGATATTATTTAAATACTTAACTAAAATTATATTTTGCCTGCAAGGATAGTATGCGCTTTAACATCTAAATTATATCCGGCTTCTGCAGCTTTCGCACATAAGCATCCCGTTCACCTTGAACAGGATGTCCCTTTTTCCGCATTCTTCGCATATTCCATCACGGGTTCTTGGTATTATCTGCGCTTTTTTGACTCTTAGAAGCTTTCTGTATTCCTCCCTTATTGCAGACATCTCATCAAGCTCAGAATATAATTCCGGATAGAATTCCAGTATGTCCTTGGAGGTGATTATCCCAACTAATTCGCCGTTGTGTATGACCGGAAGCCTTTCAAACTTCAGTTTTTTCATTTTTTTTACAGCTTCCTTTATGCTTATGAAAGGATTTATTGTTGCTATCTTCCTGGGGGCTATGTCAAGAGCCATTATTTTTGAAAGATCATCTTTGGATTTCTTTATCATGGCCCACAATATGTCTTTTTCGTCAATAAATCCCAATAATTTTTTCTTGTGAACAATAAGAAGGCTCCCGACTCTTTTTTTTACCATCATCTTTGCGCAATCCAGAAGAGTGGCGCCCGGCTCGATGCTTACAGGATCCCTAGTCATAATGTCTGCAACCAGGATGCTTTCCATGCCAATTTATGGTGCTTTTACTTAATAAATTTTGCCAAAACAAGACATGTTCTCTACAACATAATAATATTTATAAGAGGAATTATTTGTTTCTGAATTGTATAAAAAATGATAGGGAATATTTATATCTGGAGCGATGATTCTGAAACACCATTTATTCGTTATGATGTGATAGATAGTAATGGAAGTTTAAAGAGATATGAGAGAAGTAAATTGGATGAGGCAGTTCCTATTATCAATGGTCTTATAGATAAGGGATATGTAGTTAATTTGGACCAAGTCTGGGGAGGAGTTGAAGTAATAAGCATCAGAAAGGATGTTAAAAAAGTGCTGTTGGAAAAATTAAAGATGAAAAAAGTACTATATAACAGAGTTAAGAATAAATTATTAAAAATATTGGAAGTAGAAGGGCCTATGGAGAATAGCATAGAATGACAGACAAGCCAATGGTTCTAATGCCTGAGGATATTCAGAGAATAATAGGAAAAGACGCGCAGAGAAATAACATACTCGCCGCAAAAATGGTTGCAGACATAGTCAAGACAACCTTGGGTCCAAGAGGGATGGACAAGATGCTAGTGTCTCCTTCGAACGACATAGTTATCACCAATGACGGTGTTACAATACTTGAGGAGATGCAGATAGAGCATCCAGCTGCAAAAATGATGGTGGAGATTGCAAAGACACAGGAAGCAGAAGTCGGGGACGGGACAACTACCGCTGTTATGATAGCCGGAAAGCTTCTTGAAAATGCAGAAAAACTTTTGGATATGAAGATACATCCCACTGTTATAACAAAAGGATATCGGATTGCAGCTGAAAAGTCAAAGGAAATTCTTAATGATATTGCGCTGAGAATAACAAAAGATGATGAGGATGTGCTTAGGCAGGTGGCAATAACTGCAATGACTGGAAAAGGGGCAGAGGATTCAAAAGAATTATTTGCAGACATAATCTTGCGGGCCATAAAACAGATTGAAAATAACGGAAAAATAGATTTGAAGGACATAAAAATAGAAAAATCAAAAGGAGACGGGATAAGTGACACCGAGCTTATTTCAGGAATAGTTCTTGACAAGGAAAGAGTTTCTCCGGACATGCCAACATTGGTTAAAAATGCTAGAATAGCCCTTCTGGATTTTCCATTGGAGCTGAAAAACCCAGAGATACAAACGCGGATTTCAATCTCAACTCCAGAGCAGCTTCAGGGATTCATATTGCAGGAAGAAAGATCAATAAAAGAGATAGTTGATAAAGTGAAATTTTCAGGCGCAAATGTTGTTTTCTGCCAGAAGGGAATAGACGACTTTGCGCAGTATCTTCTATCAAAAGAGGAGATTTTTGCATGCAGGAGAGTTGCGAGAAGCGACATAGAAAAACTTGCAAAAGCAACAGGAGCAAAGATTGTTTCAAGCCTTAGCGAACTGACTCCTTTTGAATTGGGAAACGCAGAGGTTGTTGAAGAAGTAAAGCACGGTGAAGATACATTCACGTATGTGAAGGGATGCCAAAATCCAAAGGCGCTTACAATACTTATCCACGGCGGAACAGAGCATGTCATCGACGAGGTTGAAAGGGCAATAAAAGACGGCTTGGGCGATGTGGCGTGCGCTCTCAGATCAGGGCTTGTTGTTCCTGGAGGAGGAGCAGTGGAAATGGAATTGACAAAGAGGCTCCGAGAGTTTTCACAGGGGCTTTCCGGAAGGGAGCAGCTGGCTGTCGAGGAATTTGCAAATGCCATGGAATTCATCCCCTCTACATTGGCAGAGAATGCAGGAATGGACCCCATAGATGTTCTTACAGAGCTTAAATCAAGGCATGATTCAGGAGAAAGAAATGCAGGATTGAATCTTTTCACGAACAAGATTGAAAATGTTCTTGAGGCAAAGATTATTGAGCCATTGAAGGTCAAAACACAGGCAATCTCTTCGGCAAGCGAGGTTGCAATAATGATCCTTAGAATTGATGATGTGATTGCGTCCAGAGGCAAAAAGGGAAATATGATGAGCGTTAATCCTGTGCGCGGTATGAATGAGGATTTCTAAGGAAGTTGATTTTTAGATTTTAAAAATTAGCTTTTATTTTTTCTTGAATTCAACATTTAATAATCCCTGAAATTCCTTGTCTCCTGTAACAAATTTATAGCCATTTTTTAGGGAGAAAATATATCCAACTGCATCAAAGAAAGAAATATTATCTTTTTTGTGTTTATGCCTGAATTTTACCGCTTCAATAAGAATCTCTTTGCTCGCCGGAATTGAGTAACTTTCAAGTTTTTTAAACCAAAAGTTTGCTGTTTCTTCATTTTCTTCCCTGAGAAGAACGCTGTAAAATTCTGCCAATATTAAATCAACAATGACAAAATTATGATTTAGATAATCTTTAAATTTTGGATTTCCCAATTTAATCTCAATTAATGCATAAGTATCAAGGCATTTGTCTATTTCATCCATTTGCTTTTCATCTCTTTGCGTGCTTCATTAACCATCATCTTTGCCGTCTTTTTGGATTTCATTGTTCCAAACATTTCTTCAAGAACATTCCCCTTTCTATTTATCTCAATTACTATCTTTTCCTCGGGCTTTATGTTTAGTCTTTCAACAGCCTCGCTAGGTATGATTATGCCTATTGAATTTCCCCATTTCTTTGTCCTGACTTCTATTGCCATGTATAACTTATATGTATAACTATTATATAAAGGTTTCCGCCAGCAAATTCCTGAGAAATATGAATGAGGAGTTTTAGTTATTTGATAAGTTCATAAGTTATCACTGCGACTCCAATGCCTAAAAGAACATATTTAGAATAATCTGCAAAAATTGCGGCATTTACAAGATCTTCAGCTTCGGGACTTTTAATGTATAAGTCATATACTCTTCTTTCCATAAATCTCCTATATCCTTCTGGATGAAAAACCATTTTCAAATAATTTTCAAGATTAAACCTTGTTCTTTCGTCTCTTGTTATTGTCATTTTATCTCCTTACCCAAAAATCCAGTGGAATATGCTCTTTAGCCAGTTTATGAAATTGTCCCAGAATGAAGGCTGTTCTCCAGCTAATTTTATTCCTCCATCATCGTCAATTGTTTGAGGAGCAAACTGGCTAAGATATTGCTTTGTCCCGTCGGTATCAGTAACATATCTCGCTCCCTTGTTTTTTGAGCTTTTCTTATCTTCCTGTCCCGGAATATTTACATAGAATGTAACTGTCTTGCTTGCCTGATTTCCAGCCAGGTCTATTGCATAAACTGTCCAGTTGTTTTTTCCTTCAACAGAAGTTAGTCCTATTACCGAAACATTGCAGGTTATGGGATTCCTTGTCACGCCGCCATCCACACTGTACCAGCATATGTAAAGATTAGGGTCAGATGCTAGGAAGGATAAAGTAGTAATATAAGAAGTGTATGTAATTCCTTCTTCAGGAGAAAAGATTTCTAAGTATGGAGGAGTTGTATCCTGCGCAATAATCACATTCACACCGAAAGTAACCTGACTTGATCCGATATTTCCTGCCAAATCCTGGGCATAGAAAACAACATTATGATTTCCGTTTGCAACAGCGACTATCTTTGTAAAATCTGTGCTGGATACTGAATTCAGGGAAACATTTGCTCCACCGTCAAGGCTAAACCAGGCATTGCTTAATGCTTCATTGGCTGTTATCTCAAAATTAATGTTTGAATAATTATAAACCAGATTATTTGTTGGAGAAATTACTGTTACGACAGGGGGAGTTGTATCAACTGCGCCTTTTTTCACAGAGAAATTTATGATATCGCTTGTTCCAACATTTCCTGCAAGGTCCTTCGCATAAAATACCACCTCATAAGAGCCATCTCCCAAGACAACATCTTTTGTGAAGCTGGTTGAAGTTATTTCTGTCATGTCAACTGGAATCATGTCACTTAATAAAACATACCATGCTCTTGCTGTAGGCTCGTTTGTATTCATAATGAATGTCAATGAATTGCTTGAATAAGTTGCACCACTTACAGGGAAAATCACATTTACAAAGGGAGGAGTTGTGTCCCCTGCCTGATTTGTATCCTTTACAGTTATCGGGAAAGTCTGAAGGTCAAAGTCTTTTCCATCTGAAACCTTCACTGTTACAGCATAGGAATAATCAGAGCTGACATTGGGAGCAATTCCGGTTATAAGTCCGAGGCTGTTTATTGAGAGCCATGGAGGATTTTGTGGGCTTTGTGTCAATGAATATGTGAGTGCATCTCCATCGGCATCTGTTGCAGTAACCTGATAATTATAGTTTTGTGTTTCATTTACTGTTATTATAGGAGCAGATGTTATTACAGGTGCGGTATTTCCTGGAGTTACGGTTAACACCGTAAGATATAAACTGTCTGTATCGCTTTGTCCGCTCGCGCCTGTTACAGTTGCTTTTATTGTATAATTTCCAGGACCAAGGTATGCGGGTTTTCCTATTGCCAAATATTTTGAATAAGAATCGCTTGTAGTGTATGTATCCAATATATTTGAAACCAAGGCACCAGCCTTGTCCAGCACATCTATCCTTACAGTCATGCTATTTTCGAATATGGAATCAGCGCTTACTATTATATTTGTGCTGTCTCCGTTCATTATTGTAAGCGCGTTAGAGGTTGTAGCGTCATAAAATAATGAAACCGTAACGCTTGAAGCGCTTATAACCGAAAGTAAGAAGACTGATAAAATCAGCATTGCTGGAATTAATATTAATTTTTGTGTTTTCATCTTGCTTTTTCCTCCAGTTTAGAAGCTTTTAATCGAACATGTTCTTGCCTGCTTGTTGAAAGTCTTCCCAACTCATAAATTCCAGAGATAACATTTGTTGCCAAGAAGCTGTAAAGTAAAGTCTCTAATTCAAATGAATTATTTTTAAAGATATAAGCTGGCGTACTAATTAATCCAATAAATCCTCCCAATACAAAACTATTTGACAGATCTCCTTCATTCTTGGTTGTAATGGTTTGGACATTCATAATTTTTCTAACAGTAGTAGGAATTCTGAAATAAATAGCAGCTCCTCCATAAAATGCCTGCCCGAAATCCTGTAATCTTTTTCCAATGGGTGTAAAGACTTTTTCCTCAACTGATTTGTATTCTGAAGCTTGTGTTATTGTTCCTTTTTTCATCTTAAAAACCCACCCTCAAATTTACTTGTCCTTGATTATAATTTCCTGTTCTGTTGAATTCAGCGCCAACAGCCAAGTTCTTGTTTATATTATATATTGCTCCTGCGCTTAATGACAATCTGTTGACTGGACTGTCGCTTTCTGTCTGACCTGTTATTGTTTTTGCTTCTCCAAGAATTTGCGCGTTTCTTTCATGGACTATTGTGCTCTTTCCCTCTTTGATTTCCTTTTCATTCAATATTTTTGCTCCAACCCTAAATGGAATTTCCACATTTTCTGAAATCTTTAGTGTGATTCCAGCTCCTACTTCTGCTCTTGCCATATCCTCAAGGGTTGTGGTTATTTCGTCTGTCCTTTGCTTGTAAGTTGCAGGTCCTATCAATTGCCTTTCTCTCTGTGTAATCTCTGTTCTCTCGTCGTAAGAATAAGAATTTCCTCTTGCTGCCGAGTAATTTGCATATGCTCCTAATTTTAGCCATGATGTCAATGGAACATCTCCAAAAACTCCGACTGTTTTCTCGCCGTTATTTCCAACTCCGGCCTCTAATCCAAATCCAGGTCCGCCCGCATTTTTCTCGGGCTTTGCTTCCTCTTCTTTTGTTGAATCCTCTATGACAACATAAAGTTCAGGATTAACTCCCACTATATCTTTTGCCCCCCAAAAATTAGCATATTCCATCTGATATTCTTTCTTCTGTTCAGTTGTCAGGGAATCATATGGCTTTAGCAATTGAAGAATACCATCGATTACTTCTATGAAAGGTTTTTCTGTTGCAGAGCTATCAATAAAAATTGATTCTTTTGTTTCTAAACTATCAGAAATAACTGGTTCTTTTACTCTCAGATTATCCCTTCCTGCTTCCTGTTTTTCTTTTTCATATTTTGTAATTGTCTCTGAACTGTCCTTTTTCTCTAACTCGGCCACGCTTGCGGATGACATTTTGGCGTCCGCCTGACGAGTTTCCTCAGGCTTTGCTTCTTTTTTAATTTCCTGTTCCAACCTGCCTTCTTTTTTTCTTGCTTCTGCGTATGTTTTTGGTCTGAAATATAACAATAATGGAGTCTCCTGGCTTTTTGTCTTGACAACAGCCATGTAAACATCATCCTTAACTTTCCATCCTTTTTCATTGTAAAGCCCGTCTTCTTCAGGAGAAATAATTCCATCTTTAACAGCAGTGTTTAACAACTTTAAGCTGGCTTTATCATTGGATCTTAGCTTTCTTGCAAGCCCCCTTAAATAATATTTTATGGCTTTTTCTTTTCCGGTCAATTTGCTGTCACGCCCCATCTTCTTCACTATTCTCTCAAGCCCTTTTCTGGCATCTGTGAAGAAATATTTGATCTTGTCTTTTGAGGAAAATTTGCTTTTTAGGGAGTATTCATTGTCAGGAGAAACATTCACTTCAGTCACATAGGATTTTGCCAGAACGCCGTCTCCTGCAGATGTTAATTCCGCTTCAGCGTATATGAGATTTTGAGATTTTTCAGGATTGATTGGAGTAGCATCAGAAATATTTTTATGAGTAGTATCTTTAGTATCTTGATATAGAAGGGGAATGCCATCCCAGGACTCGGGCCTAGGTGCAAGAGGATTATTTTTTAAGACATCTTGCTGTGCATAAGCTGCACTTCCGACCGCCAAAGATCCCGCAAGGAAATAGGTTCCTATGCTCCTTAATTTGCTGCCTTTTCTGCTCATTTTAATGTTCTTCTCAAAGAAAAAAACAGTTTATAAAGATTTCTATATGTCACTATTATAAAATTACTATAAGATTGCAAACATCAACGTTAAAAATTGTCAGTTTTTGGCTTCAAAAGTTTTAAAAGATAAGAGTAATCTTTTTGAGATGGATGAGACAAAATGCAGTCCGATTATTGGGATTTTTAATTCATTGTATGTCCAGGAATTATTCCCCTTTGTAAGGGCGATCTTCTGCTTATATCCAACACAAGAGAATTTATTTTTAATCTTTCATAAAATTCAGTCTGCAACTTTTCATCAGGATTTTTCTCATTATTGACATAAGAATAAGCAACAGCGGTTACCTGTATCAAGCCAATATAATCAATTTCTGTATGTTTTTCCTTATATATTTCTATAATATAATCAAATTTTTGTTTAAATATTGCGGTTTGTTTTTCACTCAAATTTATATCCAGATTAACCAGTAATTCTAAACCCTTTATGTTTAAATAATCCATAAAATTCAGGAGGCAAATATATATTTAAGTTTATATGTTCTTTTGATTGCAAATAAATTTTGGTTAGGTTTAAATAAGAAAAAACCATCAATTATCTGATGACAGATAAAAATTATGACTTCGTTGTGATTGGCGGCGGAGGAACAGGATTGGCTGCCGCGATGTATGCCGCAAGACTCCAGTTAAAAACCCTTGTTTTAGGGCATTCTCATGGCACAGAGCTTCCAATAGGGGGAGTAATCACCACAACTCATTTGGTTGAAAATTATCCTGGCTTCATCAGCCTTTCAGGCTCTGAACTAGCAAAAAAACTGGAAGAG
>CAYICW010000003.1:6804-15193 GCA_964362025.1 Candidatus Woesearchaeota archaeon | reverse complement strand
TAAGGCTTATAGAGCCTAATGATAATCTTGCCAATGGTTATTTGAAAATGGCTGAAAATTCCCTTGGAACAATGAATAGGGAAAGAAAGTATAATCAGACATTTGCAATTTCTGCCTGTTATTACTCCATGTATTATTCATTATATGCTATCTGCATGAAAATTGGAATTAAATGCGAGATTCATTCTTGCACCATTGAATTTATGAAGAAAATATTGATGGGATTTTATTTAGAGGATGATTTGAAAACCATTAAGAAGGCTTTTGATATTAGAAATATTGCCCAATATTATGTTGATAAGATTGTTCTAAAAGAAGATGCTGATTATATAATGGAAAAAGCCCCATTATTTTTTAATAAATCTAAGGAGATTTTAACTAAGCTTAACGAGGTGGATATAAAGGGGATAAGAGAAAAAATAGAGAATTTTAATAAATAATAAAATGGAATTTCTTATTTTTATATGGCATAATTAACTTTATTAACGATTTGGGATTATATCTTTAATGAGCAGAAGATGTGAAGCAAGCAGACAGTGAGAATAAAAGAAAGATTTATATATAATTAAACCTGATTTCAATTTATGGAAAAAAAGATATTGGATTTTACAGTATTGATTGAACAGGATGAAGATGGGGTTTATATAGCCACGGTTCCAGATATTCAGGGTTGTTATACACAAGGAAAAACGATTTCTGAGGTGGTGGAAAGAATTAAAGAAGCCATTGAATTATGCTTGGAAGCAGATGGAGAAGATATAGAACCTATGAAATTTATAGGAATTCAGAAAGTGCAGGTAAAAAAACCGTTCATTGTTTCCAATTAAAATGCCCCAGTTAATACGTATTTCTGGCAAAGAATTATGCAAAATTTTAGAGAAAATAGGCTTTGAAATGATTCAGGCAAAAGGTAGCCATGTAAGATTCAAACATCCAGATGGGAGGAGGACTGTTATACCTGTTCATGGAAATGAAAAAATAGGCAAAGGACTCTTAAAAGAGATATTAAAGCAAGTAAAGTTAAGCAGAGAGGAATTTGAGAGATTATTATAAGCATCATGTTTATAATTAACTTTAATAAGGATTTGGGATTATATAATCACCTATTATTATATTCTTCTTTGTTTATATATGTTTCTTGAAATATAGAAAGATTTATAAATAAGTTTCTAGTAATATAGAAAGATTAAATACACCGTTAAAGGAGATTTGCTATGAAAAAAGCAGAAGAAGTATACAGGGAAATTCTCTTCAGGGCAATGGAGAAAAATGAATTCATTCTTACACAGTCAGAACTGTCAAAGAAACTTAATATTTCCCTGAGCATTGTTAATCTTGCAGTTAAAAAATTAAATTCAATCAATGCATTAAAAATTCATCAAAGAAGCTTTCATGTTCTTGACATAAAAAAAATTCTTTATTTATGGGCTTCAGTTAGAAATTTAAGCAGGGACATAATTTTTCAGGCAAGAATTGAAGCCCCTGTCAGGGAGATAGAAAGGGTTCTCCCAAATATTTTTTATACTGCTTATAGCGCATATAAATTCAGATTCAAAGATATTCCTGCCGACTATTCTGAAATATATGTTTATGGGGATGAAAAGGATTTGGAAATAATCAAAAAGAGGATTTCAGATTTAAAAGTTTCATTAGAAAAACCGGGGATAAAACCTAATTTTTTTGTTTTAAAAAAAGATATTTCATTGAATTTGTATGCAGAAATTCCCCTTGGCCAAATTTTTATTGATTTATGGAATTTAAAAGAGTGGTATGCAAAGGATTTTATAAATGCATTTGAGAATAAAATATCTAAATAAAAAATTAAAATGGAATTTTGGAATTCACAATTAACTGAAAAAAGCTGGAAATTGCTTCAAGAATTGAGGAAAAAATATAATTTTATTCTTATAGGCGGGTGGGCTGTTTATTTATGGACAAAGCAACAAAAGTCCAAAGATATAGATATTGTTGTGGAAATAAAAGAGTTGCAGAAATTAAAAGCTGAGAACCTGTCAAAAAACTATAATTTAAAAAAGTACGAGATAAAATCTGATGAAATTGATGTTGATATTTATGTTTCTTATTTTTCAAAGCTTACGATTGCTCCAGAAAATTTAAAAAAGTACATTAAAAAAGTTGAAGGATTCAATGTTCTTTCTCCCGAAGCTTTAATAATTTTAAAGCAGGGAGCTTATAAAGATAGGAAAAATTCTATCAAGGGAGAAAAGGATAAAATAGATATCCTTTCTTTGCTGTTTTTTTCTGATTTTAATATTAAAGTATACAAATCTATCCTGAAGGAATATTCTTTGGATTGTTATGCCAAAAATCTGCTTGATTTATTAAAAAACTTTAAAGATTATGGCTCTTTAAATTTAACGCCAAGGGAATTAAAAATTAAGAAAAAAATGGCGCTGGATGAATTTAAGAAGCCCTGATATGCCTGAAAATTAAATCCCCCGAATTCAACTACGAGCAATATCTGGAAGTTTTTTAGCACCATAATTAACTTTAATAAGGATTTGGGATTATATTCTTGATGGGCAGGATGAGATGGAAACAGAGGGATATTGATATTAAAAGTGAGGCAAGGGATTTCAAGATTAACAAAGGAACTTTTTTATTAACCTTAATTACATCAATTATTTTAGCAATTCTTTCTATGAATTTTGTTTCTCCAGATGTCATTTCCATAAATTCTGGCGGAAGCGAGCAAATCATAATAAATCCAGATATACACATAGAGGGATTTTTTACGGGAAAGGTTTTTCAGTGCGGCGATGGGGTAATTGATACAGAAATTGGAGAACCGTGTGATAATGGTGCAAGTAATGGAGTCTGTCCGGCTACTTGTTCTGCTTCGTGTACTATAAACTCTTGCGGCGGAGGGGGAGCAGGCGGAGCAGGCGGAGCAGGCGGCGGAGGGGGAGGCATTGTAACTCCTAGCATTACAGTCACGCCAACACAATTTACCATAAACTTGGCAATAAACACAAACGTTCAAAATACAATCACAATAACTAACCCAGGCACAACTGCAATAGCTATTACTGTCTCACAGAGCATGTTTGATGGAAATTCAAACTCTGTTGATATGATTTTAATCAACACTACTGCATTTATCCTTAATGCTAGCCAAACAAGGCAGCTTCCGGTTACATTTATTGCAGGCGCAAATACAGGGATATTCACTGGAAAAATACAAATTGGAAATGTTCAGATTCCAGTGTCTATAAATGTAAAAACAGCCCTTTTGCTGTTTGACTCAAACATCGTTGTGCTAAACAAGGACTATATTGTAGTAAAGGGAGATGACCTTAGAACAAGGGTTAATCTGATACCATTGGGAGACAAGGAGAGGCTGGATGTGACATTAGACTACACAATAAGGGACTACGCTGGAAAAATCTATCTGACGCAAAAAGAAACCTTATTGATTCAAAACAGAATTGATTTTGACAGGAATTTTGGCACTGGAAACTTGCCTATCGGCAAGTATGTTGTTGGATTGGAGTTGAAGTATCCTGGCGGAGTCGCCCCTTCAAGCGCGCACTTCGAGGTTGTAAGCAGGGCGCCAATTACATTTGGAACAATAGTATTGTGGCTGATAATCTTCACAATAATACTAGCAATGATCATAATAATAATTATAATATATAGGAGAAGGAAGAAAGAGAAGGAGGAAGAAGAATAGTTGCATAGAAAACGTCCAAGCGTGGCCGTTTTGGAGAAGGAAAAAGAGCAGGGAATTAATGGATAATTAAAATCCAAATCCTAAAATTCTTTTTATAAATTCTTCAATTTCTTTTAATTTATCCTTGTTTAGGGAAACTTGCAACCCATAAGGAGCAGGTTTAGTTACTATTAATCCCTGTTTAATTAATTCTCTTGCTGATTTATTTATTTCTTTTCCCAGATGACTTGGAAAACCTCGTCTTAAAGTATCAAAGGGGGTATGAACTCCACCAATAACCTTTTTTCTCCTTAAATGATAAAGGAGTCTTGCTTTTATTATATCTTCACTAAATTCCATTTATAATTAAAAACAGTGTAATATTTAAATGTTGCTAATATTGTAATTTAAAAACATAGATAGAAACATTTATAAAATAAGATTATATATAGATATATGGAACAAAATGGCCTTGATAACAATAGCGCATTTGTTGAGATATTTGGGAATAGCCCAATAATAAAAATACTTGATTTCTTAATAACTTTTGCAGATTTTGATTATCCAATGACAGAAATATCCAAAAACTCTGGAGTTAGTTACTCTACTTTGCAGGCTCTTTGGAATAACTTGGTTAGAAATAATATTGTGATAAAAACAAGAAGAGTTGGGAAATCAGATTTGTACAAACTGAATACAAAAAATCCTGCTGTTCAGCAATTGATAAAATTAGATTGGAATTTGATTAAGGGAAGCCAAATAGAAGAGATTGTTTTATAATAGAAATTAATCTATTCCACAGCTCGGTAATTTATTATTAAATCTTTTTAATTCTTGATAATAATGCTTTCTACATAAATAACTCCATCCACTGTCTTTATTTTTTCTTTTTAATAGAAAAGGATAGACTTCTCTAAATGCTTTATTCTTGCATTTTCCATGATAATCACATCTTTTTGCCATTAGTAAATAAAATTATTGTTTTTTAAATAGATTTATATTAACTGGAAAGAAACATCTATAAATAGTTTTTAAGTTTTAAACTAAGGTATATAAAATGTTAATAGGACTTGTCGGAAATGGGGATTTCTTGGAAAGAAATCCTACAATGGCAAAGAAAGGAGAAAAAAGATGCTGATAGGATTAGTGGGTAAACCCAGTGTTGGAAAGAGCACGTTCTTCAAGGCGGCAACTTTGGCAGAGGTAGAGATAGCTTCTTATCCCTTCACAACCATAAAGGCAAATCATGGTGTCGGTTATGTGAAGATTGAATGCATAGACAAGGAATTCAAGACAAAATGCAATCCCAATCATGGTTTTTGCATAAAGGGAAATAGATTTGTTCCTGTTGACCTGATGGATGTTGCAGGGCTGGTTCAGGGCGCATCAGAGGGAAAAGGACTCGGGAATAAATTTCTGGATGACCTCCGACAAGCGGATGTTTTTATCCATATAGTTGATGCATCTGGAACAACAGATGCAGGAGGAAAACAGACATCTGGCTATGACCCCTGCAATGATGTTATTTTCCTAGAAGATGAGTTAAACAAATGGTTTAACAACATAATGATAAAAATATGGAAGAGTTTTGCAAGAAAAGCAGAGTCAGAAAACAAAAATTTTTCAGAGGCTGTTGCAAAGCAGTTTTCTGGATTAAAGGTTAAAGAGGAGGATGTCAAAAGTGTTTTATTAAAAATGAATTTTACCAAAAAACCCTCACAATGGACAGACACGGAAATAATGCAGTTTTCATCAGAGCTTCGTAAGTACAGCAAGCCGATGATAATAGCTGCAAACAAATGTGATTTAGGAGATGCGTCCAAGAACATAAAGAAAATGCAGGACAGATTCCCTGAATATATGATATATCCCTGCTCTGCTGATTCAGAGCTTGCATTGAGAGAAGCTTCAAAAGCAGAACTTATTGAATATATTCCTGGAGAAAATAATTTTAAGATTTCCGGCAAGGTAAATGACAAACAAAAGGCAGCGCTTGATAAAATAAAAAAAGATGTTTTAGAGTTATATGGCGGAACAGGCGTGCAGGAAGTTTTGAACCTCGCTGTTTTTGAATTCCTTAAATATGTGGCTGTTTTTCCTGCAAGCGCAAGCAAATTGGCAGACAGCAAGGGGAACATATTGCCTGACTGTTTTCTTCTTCCTCCCGGCTCAACTGCCCTTGATTTTGCATATTTCCTTCACACTGATTTTGGGAAGAATTTTATCAGGGCAATAGATGCAAGGACTAAAAAAGCCCTTGGAAAAAGTTATGTTTTGAAGAACAGAGATGCTTTGGAGATAATAACTAAGTAATAACCATTGATATCTATGAAAGATGTTATGTGAAATAATTATCAATAGCCTGATATTTAATAAGGCTTATAAGTCGGCGGTTTTATATTAACATAAGATGCAAAAGAGGGCAAAAATCAGAAGAGTGATAAAAAAGGGAAAGGTTCATGTTACCAGGGAGGGAAGTTTTGTTTTGGAGCTGGCAAGACGGGCTGCAGGTTGGATTAAACCTTATTCAAGAAGAGTGGAAATTGCGGGAAGCATAAGAAGGAAGGAGAAAAACCCAGGGGATATCGATATTGTTGTGATCCCAAAAAACAGGGAGAAAATTGAGAAAGCTTTGGAAAAATATGGCACCAAGGTTCTTGGGGGTGAAAAGAAGGCTTATTTTAAAATAGATAATGTTGAAGTTGAATTATATTACACTGTTCCGGAAGAATGGGGTGCTGCACTTCTTGCATATTCGGGAAAATTTGGATCGGTAATTGGATTGAGGGTTATTGCAAGAACAAAGGGATTCAAATTAAACCAGCATGGACTTTTTTCAATAAAAACGGGGAAGAGAATTACAGGGAGAACCGAGGAGGAAATCTATCGCGCTTTGGGAAGGCCGTATAGGGAGCCATGGAACAGGTAGCTATAATAATTAAAATAAAAGTAAAACCAAACTCAAGCAAGCAGGAAGTCATCAAAGAAGACGGCGGCTATATTGTACATTTAAAATCCCGCCCAGAGAATAACAAAGCTAATCTGGAATTGGTTAAATTACTGAAGAAGCATTTCGGAAAGACAGTAACCATAAAATCCGGATTAACTTCAAGAAATAAAACTGCTGAAGTAAAAAATTAATGAAAGGACATGAGGCAAAATTGGAACTACTTGTCTTAGCGAATATTAATTAAATGGCGCACAATTGAAAGTGTTTGTCTCCCACAGATATTAATAATTTTAATGACGTTATCTATTTAAATGTTTCTTTCTTTGGCTATTTTGCAGAGGTTGCTCCAGACGCACAATTGGAAGTGCATTCGCCTTAAGAGCGAAGTCTCCCACAGACATCTGGGTTCAATTCCCAGCTGGAGCGCCTCTGCGCTATAATATCAAAAAATAAAATGAAATACGAGCAAGCACCGGACATACAACTGAAAGCAGAGGAGATATCAAAGATATTATTCCCTCATGTAGACGTCACAAGGCTGAAATGCTTTCGGAGTTATGGCTCTTCGTCTAGGGGGACAATCGCCCGTTGTCATGCATTGGGAAAGCTGCTGCAGGAGGCAATAGGAATACGCGCGGTGTACGCGCTAGAATTTATTTCTGAAAGGTTTGATAGGATTGATAAGGAAGAGCAGCTGAAGATAATAATACATGAATTGATGCATATCCCGAAGACATTTGGCGGCGGATTCAGGCAGCATGATTTTGTATGCGAGGAGAATATTAATCTTAATTATAGGACATATAAAATAAAGAAAGGAGAGCAAATTATCGATGGAAAAAAGAATTGGTTTAAGATATAATTCATAATAATTAATCTTTTAAAGAATATTTTCATGGGAACTTTATGTTTGGAATTTTAGATAGGGCTTATGCGAGAAGTAAAAGAGGATTAGCCCATGAAAATGTTGATTGGCATCCTATTGTGCAGGATAATCCGCTACCCCCAATCTGGTATTGTTTTGTTCCTAAGATTGTTGTAAGAGATAAGGGACTAAGGGAAGGAATATTACCTAAAGAGGGAAAAGTTGTAACATATGTTATCTCTTCCCTTAATTTGGTGGCTTCGGACGCGGAGCAGTTTATGTGTAATTTAAGACAAATCTACGATGATGCAATGGAAAAAATTAATGAAGACCTTAAACAATGGAGAGACATAAATTTATTAGGAATTAGCTTAGGAAATGTTCTGTCTTGTAAAATTGCAAATAGTCTTCCTAATAAAAAAGTAAAAAACCTGGTTTCTTTGGTTGGAGGAGGAAGATTGGGTTCATCTACATGGAATAGCATAATGACAAGCCATATTGCAAAATCTTCTGGTTGCAAATCCGTACAGGAATATGAAGGATTAGTTCAAGAATTTAGCCCGTTAAATAATCTTGAAGGAGTAAATGCACAAAGATTATTTGCAAGATTTGGAAGCAGTGATTTATTAATTCCTTATAATCCAGATGGGAAAGAATTAAGGAATTCGTTGGAGAATTTGAAAGTGAATGAAAAAGACATAAAAACTTATCCTTTTGCAGACCATTGTTCGGCTTTGTTTTTTTCCAGCAAAGCAGGAATTCACGATAAGGTTAAATAGACTTTGGGGTTTTATTATTCATGCGAATTACTTTAAGCTATAAAAATAAAATATTTTCCCTAAATGTCAAGAAATGCGGCTATTTTGACGAAGCTATTGGATTGATGTTTCAGAAAAGAGAT
>CAYICW010000003.1:0-6704 GCA_964362025.1 Candidatus Woesearchaeota archaeon | reverse complement strand
CAAGAAATGCGGCTATTTTGACGAAGCTATTGGATTGATGTTTCAGAAAAGAGATAACGCTACCGCGTTATTATTTGATTTTTCAGGCAGAAAGGGGCTTGCCTTGCATTCTTTTTTTGTTTTTTTCCCCTTTTTAGCAATCTGGCTCGACGATAAAAACAAAATACTTGAAATAAGGACGGTAAAGCCATTTTCATTTAACATTTGCCCGCAAAAACTTTTTGTAAAGATTATTGAGATTCCAATTAATAATAAATATAAAAAAATAATCCAAAAAGTCGTCGGAAAGAGAAAAGTTTAAATAGGTTTTATGATTTAATTTAATATAATAATAAAAAGGGAGGTGCGAGATGGGAAGAATAATTGTTAAGAAGGTTATTACAAGGAAGCCTGGACATCTTTACTACGTGGATGGTAAGGGAAACGTCTGTGAAGCAAAGATGGCAAGAGGCGGAAAGAAAAAGAAGAAAAAGAAGTAAGCCTTATTTTTTTCTTTTTATTTTTTTAATTAATTTTATATATTTTTAAGTTGTTTATTTTATAGTTTTATCAAGAAAAGAATGGCAATTACTATAATAAACAAGCCTGATGCTAAATATTTTAGTCTCATTGTATTGTTATAATCAAGCTTTAGATGGCTTATTTTTCTGTTGAGAATAAGAAAAATTATCATTGAAAAAAATGCATATACCAATGAAACAAACCAATTAATTAAGTAAATTCCCATTCCTATAAAGATTGTGCTTAAAATATACATTACAAAGAATAATTTTACTGAAATAGAATATCCATACTTTACAAAAAAAGTTTTATCTCCTCTTTTTAAATCTTCCTTGGTTTGATATGCCTGACTTATAGGATAAATTCCTGTTATTATCATAGATACTCCTATAGATATTATAATTAATGGGAATTCAGGATTTATTCCTCCATAAGCAAAAAATCCAGCTAAAAATCCTATAATTACACTGAAAAATATTAAAATTAAACTTTCAATAGGTTTTGCTTTAAGGCGTATTGAAGGATGAGAGTATGAGACCGATAAAACCATGCTTATTAGAATTATCCAAAAAAGTAATATATTTTTTATAGATAAAATAAGAGCAGTAATTTGCATCCCGATTGCCGCATAAAGCATCCATCCTTTCATTTTTGGAGGGTATTTTAAACCTCCAATTGGACCTGTATCTCTATCATAATAGGAATTATATGCATTTACCCCTCCCATAAAAAAGACAAAAAACACGATGTAATAGAAAATGAATCTTACTAAATTTGTTCTTTGGGAAAAAAGTGCTCCTGCAAGAAAAGGACCTGTGAGCAGAAGAAAATTGTAAGGCAAACGTAGATGAAGTATGAAATTCCGAATTTCTTTTATTTTTTTTAATGTCATTTTTTTGTAAGGTTAGACATCTATAAAACTAATTATCAACATTATTTTTGATTAATATAAAGATTGGAGCAGACATTGCTTACCAGCTGTTCAAGCCTCTGGCTGAGGCTTGTCGGGGCAATTATATGCTTTGGGTCTCTATATTCGTAATTATCGCCATTTATTTTTCTATGGTAGATTGAAATTATTTCTTTCCTATATCTTATCCAGTTCAATTCTCTCTGATCTATCTCTTCCGGAATAGGCAGCCTTTTTTTCTTAGCCTCCCCATTTTTGACAGGGCGTATTTCGACAACAACAACTCCTAGATTTCTTTTAAAAGTCAGCTTTGCAGAATATATATCCCTTATAATCTCTATCATGGAATTTTAGGCTGTCTTTCAAAAATCGGCTAATTTTATAAATATACTACTCCATTCAGAATATATGACAACAATTATGGGTGTTGAAAGCACTGCACACACCTTTGGAATTGGAATAGTTAAAAATGGAAAAGTTTTGACTAATATTCGAAGTGCCTACACGACTGACAAGGGAGGCATAATTCCCATGGATTCTGCCAGACATCATGAAGAAAACAAATATAGAGTTTATGAGGAAGCTCTAAAACAGTCAGGGATTAAGGAAAAAGATATAGATGCCATCGCTTTTTCGCAAGGGCCAGGCCTGGCTCTGTGTTTGCTTGTTGGAATGAAGTTTACAAAAGAAATTGCTGAGAAACTAAAGATTCCAGTTGTGCCTGTCAACCATTGCATAGCTCATCTTGAAATAGGAAACACTACTGGCGCAAAAGATCCTGTGATGCTGTATGCATCGGGCGCGAATACACAGATAATCGCGTACGCCTCCGGGAAATATCGAATATTTGGGGAGACACTGGATGTGGGCGTTGGGAATTTCATAGATAGCTTCGCTAGATATGCTGGAATAGGATTCCCAGGGGGTCCTAAAGTTCAGGAGATGGCCACACAGGGAAAAAAATTTATAGAGTTACCATATAAGGCAAAGGGAATGGATGTTGCTTTTTCAGGCATGCTTACAAATCTTAGGCAAAAACTTGAATCAGGGAAATACTCTGTTAATGATTTGGCTTATTCTTTGCAGGAAGTTGTCTTCTCAATGCTTGTTGAAACATCTGAAAGAGCTCTTGCACATACTGGAAAAAAAGAATTGCTGCTTGGAGGGGGAGTTGCTTGTAACACGAGATTACAAGCAATGTGCAGAATAATGTGCAAGGAAAGGGGAGCCAAGTTTTTTGTTCCCTCAAATGACCTTTTACAAGATAATGGCAGTATGATTGCATTTCTTGGAGAGATAATGTTCAAATCGGGAATAAAAGAAAAACCCGAAAAGATAGACATAAAGCCGAGGCAACGGACAGATGAGGTTGAAGTAAGGTGGAAATAATATAAACCTGTAAATCTTTTTGGAAAAAGATTTAAAAACCCATTTTCTCTCAATATTTTATCCGATGAACGAAAGTGGAATAACTTCCATCGTCCAAATCTTACGATTTGTTCGTGAGGATTCAAATTCTTTCGTTTTAAATTCAATAACAAAAATGATAGATGCTTATTCAATAGTTGAGAAGGCAAGAAAAACAGGAAAAATAGAGAAGGGAACTAACGAAGTTACCAAGGCAATAGAAAGAGGGACTGCAAAGCTGGTTGTGTATGCTGCAGATGTTTCGCCAAAGGAAATAATTCAGCATCTTCCTGTTTTGTGCAAGGAAAAGAAAGTTCTCTGCAAGGAAGTTGACAGCAAGCAGAAATTGGGAATTGCTGCAGGACTTCCGGTATCTGCATCTTCTGTTGTGGTGATTAATGCAGGCGAGGCTGAGAAAGAGCTTGCTAATCTGAAATAAATAAATATTTTTTAAAATGGGAGAAGGACCAAAAAAATCAAAAGGTAGAGAAGACAAGCAGTCACAGTCTCAGTCACAGCAGGGTTCTAAAGGAAGCGATAAAATTCTTGGAGAGGTTGTTCCTGCCCTTGTGGAAGAAATAATCGGAAGAACAGGCTTCAGGGGAGAAATAACACAGGTTAAGTGTCTTGTCCAGGCAGGAAGAGACCAGGGACGAAGCATGAGAAGAAATGTTAAGGGTCCAATAAGAGTGGGCGACTTTTTAATGCTCAGAGAAACAGAAATAGAGGCAAGAAGAATCAGGTCAAAAGTAAGCAAAGGAGCGTATACTTAAAATGACAAAAAATATTCTTTTGGGGGTTTTGGAAAGGATTTCGAGCAGAGAGGATTTGCCTTTAATAGCATTGGAAGTAAATCTTGAAGGAAAAGAAAAAAGAGAACAGAAGGAATCAATAAACAGAATAGAACATGATATGGCTACAATAGGATATAATGGAATATTTGAAATTCATAATAATACGCATGGACTTTATCATCTTTATTTCAGGAGGGGAAAACCAAATGCCTAAATGCGTTTATTGCGGGACAGTATATGATATTCCGAGAGGATTAACTCTTGTTATGAATGATGGAAGAATCCAGTATCTTTGCTCTTCAAAATGCAGGAAAAATATGCTGATGAAGAGAAGAAAAGTCAGGTGGATTAGCAAGTCAGATGAGAATAAAGTGGATATGAGTGCTAGGAAGAATAAGATTAGTGTTAATGTGGAAGAAAAAAGCGATTAGATAATTAACACATATTCTTTATGCTTTTCTCATCTCTCGGATCTTTCCAAGCAGGAGAAAACTGAACAGCTGCACCAGTAAATCTTATCCCAATAATTTCTTTGTTTTCGCAGTGTATTTCATAATCTTGACAAAAATTATTTTTGTCGCATATAGCTTTTGTGTGAGAAAAAATATGAGGATAATTAGATGACTGAAGATTAGGGGGTTGTTAATGCCAATAATAAAGTTGTTAAGAGGGTTAAAATGACCGCTACTACTGTTATCAAAATGCTTGTTTT
Organism: Candidatus Woesearchaeota archaeon; assembly: GCA_964362025.1. Lineage (GTDB taxonomy): Archaea > Nanobdellota > Nanobdellia > Pacearchaeales > GW2011-AR1 > JAGVNG01. Next base: position 2,380 of record CAYICW010000003.1, on the reverse strand, counting down.
TTTCATAAAAAATCCATAAACTCACGGTTTTTAAATATACCCTTTTTCTGTTGAAATTTCGCTGAAAAAAAGGGTTTACCGTCGATAAAATGCCGGAAAGGTTTATAAACCACTCCCGCTTTTTTAGAAGTAATAGGGTAAAAATATAGAACTTTCTGCTCTGCTTTGCAGTAAAAAAGCAAGGTTAGAGCAGAAAGTGTCTACTTTATTCCTAAGAAAAAATATGGCAGAAAAATACAGCGCAGAATCAATAAAAGTTCTTGAAGGGCTTGAAGGAGTCAGAAAAAGATTTGATGTTATTGAATTATCTAAAAAAGTAAAAAGAAAAGGAGATTTATTGATACTATCAAATGAATTAAAAATAAGGCCCAGAATACTTAATTCTGCAATTGATGAGGGAAGAATATTATCTATCTTACCAAATATACACAAAAGCAAAGCAGGAATTCTTGCTAGATTAAGGACAGATAGGGAACTGAAATTATTTGCTCAAAAATATGATATCTATAATCTTCCTGCTAGAAAATTAATTAAATTTGTAAGAGAATGGAACCAAGAAATCCAAAAAAATCCTTTAATTTTTTTATCACAAGAAGAACATGACTTAATTACAGGAAGTTTGATGGGAGATAGCAGCATAAGACAAAGAGAAAAAAACTCTTGCTTTAGATTTTCTCATTCAATTAAACAAAAAAGATACTCTGAATGGAAAAGGGATATTCTAAGAAACTTTAATATTTCTGAGTTTAGAGAAGTTAAGAGGAGAATTGGAAAACGATTTATTCATGCAGTTGATTTTGCAACCAAAACACATCCTATTTTTAATTATTATAGAGATTTATTTTATAAAAATGAAAGAAAAGTAGTTACAGAAAAAATTTTGAGTCAATTAAGCCCCCAAAGTTTAGCTATTTGGATTTGTGATGATGGAAGTTATGAAAATAAACAAGGTTATATCATTTTATGTACCAATTCTTACACATTAGAAGAACATAAACTAATGCAGGAATTTTTCAATAAAAAATTTGCTCTTAATCCTACAATCGGATTTAGAGATAAAAAATATTATTATTTAAGATTCAAACAAGATGACACCAAAAAATTAATCAAAATTATAAAACCATTTATTCCAAAATCTATGTTATATAAGATAGGAGAAAAAAGTGACTAAAGAAGGATATACTGGAAAAGATATACAGGTATTAGAGGGATTGGAGGGGGTTAGGCGTAGACCAAGTATGTATATAGGAAGCACTAGCAAGGAAGGATTGCATCATCTCATATATGAGGCAGTTGACAATTCTGTAGATGAGGCACTGGCAGGAGTATGCAAGAATATTACTGTTTCTATCAACAAAGACGGCTCTGCCACAATAGAAGACGATGGAAGAGGAATACCTGTTGACATGCATCCCCAATATAAAGTTCCTGCTGTTCAAATAGCTCTGACAAAACTCCACGCTGGCGGAAAATTCGACAAGAAATCATATGAAATATCGGGAGGACTTCACGGAGTCGGCATTTCTGTTGTAAATGCTCTCTCAAAAAAACTAATAGCTGAAATAAAAAGAGATGGAAAAATATACAGACAGGAGTATTCAAGAGGCGAGGTAAAAACAAAACTTGAGGTTACTGGAAAATATAATGGGGATGCCACGGGAACAACCGTAACTTTTTGGCCAGATGAAATAATTTTTTCAACTGTCAATTTTGATTACAAGGTTCTCGAAACAAGGTTTAGGGAGATAACATTCCTAAACCCCGGGCTTAAAATAATTTTAATAGATGAAATAAAGGGAAAAAAACAGGAATTTTTTTCATCAGGAGGATTAATAGAATTTGTCAAATGGATGAATGACTCAAAGGAGGTTCTTCACAAGCCAATATATTTCAAGAAGGACATTGACAAGACAATAATAGAAGTTGCTATCCAGTATAACAATGGCTATCAGGAAAATATTTTTGGGTTTGTTAACACAATAAATACCGTGGAAGGCGGAACACATGTTTCTGGTTTCAAGACAGCTGTTACCCGTGTCATAAATGATTATGCAAAAAAAACAGGAATGCTGAAAAACGGAAATGGTGAGGAGAGTTTGACAGGAGAAGATGTGAGAGAAGGATTGACAGCAATAATAAGCATAAAAATAGCAGAGCCGCAGTTTGAAGGGCAGACAAAAACCAAATTGGGCAATTCAGAGGTAAAGGGATTTGTTGACTCTGCCGTGACGGCCTCGCTTTCTGAATTCTTCGAGGAAAATCCGCCAATCGCCAAGAAAATAACTCTTAAATCGCTTGAATCTGCAAAGGCAAGGCTTGCGGCAAAAAAGGCAAAAGACTTGATAAGAAGAAAGAATGCATTTTCACTTGGAGGACTTCC
>CAYICW010000002.1:0-17760 GCA_964362025.1 Candidatus Woesearchaeota archaeon | reverse complement strand
ATTTTATCCAGAATTTCATTTTTCTTAGTTGAGCGATATTATTTTTATATAATTCACGCAGATCCTTGACTTCATAATGATCCATCAAGGTTCTATCAAATCCAGGGCCCCATGCAAGCACGGGAACATATTCTCCGAAAAGAGGAATGGTTACTTCTGGCCTGAAAATACCTGCTCCCCCAAGTTCAAACCATATTTTCTTTTCAGGATGCCAGACTTCGATTTCAACAGAAGGTTCTGTATATGGAAAATATGATGGACGTATTCTTATTTTTTCATAGCCCATTTTCCTGAAAAACTGTTTTAAGTATCCTAAAAGGTGCCTGAAATTAACATTTCTGTCAACCACAATCCCTTCCGTCTGATTGAACTCAAAACCATGGCTCCAGTCAAGCGTTTCATTTCTGAAGTTTTTTCCTATCGCGAAGAACTTTGCAGGAAGCTGTTTCTTGTCTAGTTTTGCGAGAGTCTGCGCAGACAAGCATGTTGTATGGGTTCTCAAAACCAGTCTTTTAGCTTCTTCCTCGTTCCATGCGTATCCCCATCCCATGCTCCCCCCAATACCTTTCTCGTGAGCTTCTTTTACAGCCTTCATGATTTTTTTGTCAGGAAGCTCCTCTTTTTTGTTTATGAAGAATGTATCCTGCATTTCCCTAACAGAATGGTCTTGGGGCGTGAACAATGCGTCGAAATTCCAGAAAGAGCTTACTATCATGTTGCCGCTCATTTCCTTGAAGCCCATTTCTGTCCATATTTTTCTTGCATAATCTATTGATTGATTTACGAAATGCCTTTTTCCCCCGCTCATCAGAGGAACTGATGAGGTTACATCATATCTTCTGAACTTCTTTCCTTTCCACATTTCTCCCTGAAGCATTTCCGGAGTTACCTGCTCTATCAGATTTTCCGAAGTCAGTTTTTCACCAGCTAATTTTTTTCCCAACTCTGTCAGTTTTATAATGGCAGGATTTTCCTCAATTATCTCAATGATGTTTTTTCTGCTTTGGAGATATGTCAGCACCGAAATCTGTTCTTTTGACAGGGAATCGCGGTCAAGAGGCAAAGACTCCAAGAATAATTCCTCTGCAAATTTTTTGGAGATGTTTTCCTTGTTCCCGCTAAGAATTATCTTATCATTCTTTATTTCTATCATGCCCTTTTTTTTAAGAGCGCCGATTGAAGCCTTTAATTCATCATCTGAAAGCTTGCTCTCTTTTTCTGCTTCCTTCAGGCCCATTATTCTTTTTTCATTAAGAAGATGCATGAGCCTTCTTTCTGGCAGGCCTTTTTTTCGGTAAAGCGCCCCGTTTATTCCGACATCTATTATCCTTTTTTTCCCATAAGATAATTCAACAATTTTCTTATTTGCAAGGTATGTCAGCGCTCGTGTCACAGACACTTTGTCCAGATTTGCCTTTCTGCATATATCCCCCATGTCTTTTTCATCCAGATGGGGGAGAATCTTTCTTTCGTTTGGACTCAGTGATTCTATTATTTTTTTTGCATCCATTTTTGATGATAGTAAGAATAAGTTATAGGTTAAAAGGATTTTGTTTTCATCTGACATAAAAAATTATAGATTCCTTGCTCATTAAACCTTAGAGAGGATATATTGAGAATATTTACATGAGAATATCCAAGATGAAATGACATTTCACCTGGACTTTTTGCTTCATATTCCCTCCCATAGACAAAAACTTCAAGATTTTTAACCTTTCCATCATTTCCTTTATCCAATAAATATTTCGCTGTGTCTCTTATATTTTCTCGCACAAAAAATTTTAGCGAGCCTTTGACTCCTATTTCGGAATTTATAAAATCTCCTTCCAGTCTCCTTTCTAAATCAATTTTTTTGAATTCTTCATCAGACAAAAACACATAAATATCATTGCTTGGAAAAAATATTGTTCCAATCATGAATTAAATCTTCAAGTGGAACTTATAAATTCTTTGTCATGGAAGTAGGCATGCCAAGAACAAGCCCCAATGCCCGCAAGTCATACATATTTTTTGTATGGTTTTCATTTAAGAATACCATATTAAGATTGTTTTTTTTGCATATGCTGATGTTTTGCATCAGTCTTGCGAGTATTCTTGTTTTTTCTTTTTTGTCTGAACCAAGGATTTCATCCAAATCTATTCCTATTGCAACTTCCTTTTTATGGGCAAGCTTGGCCAATACCTGGTTAAATCCTGAGTTTCGCTGCTTTATCCTGTCTTTTCTTCCGCCAAGCTTTATGAGAAGAATGTCTATTTTTTCTTTTTCGAGAATTTTTCTGTTTAAATCATCATTGAATGCGGAAAAGATTATCTTCTTGCTGGAAGCCGTCTCCCTTGCCTTTTTTATTGCATTACGGGCTTTCTGAAAGTCTTCTTCGGAGACTGTCGTATAATTTTCCATGTCAGCCAGATATTATCGTGCCCTTGAACTTTTTATTGTTTAATAGATTATCCAGCTGAGCCATGTCTTTTCCCAGTATATATGTTGGTATCCTGTTTTCCTTTATTATCCTTGAAGCTGTCTGATCGAGCACAAAATGCTGTCCTGGCTTGAATTTCATCTTGTTTGCCAGCTTGTCAAAATCTTTCCAGGAAACTGCGGGAATAAATTTTGCATCCTTATGCTCCTTTGGATTTTTATTGTACAAGCCCGGCACGTCTGTTAGATTGATAAATCTGGAATTAAATTTTTTTGCAATTTCCGCAGAAGTTGAGTCAGATGTTTGGTTTGGCTTATATTCCAACGCCCCGCAGAAGACGATGTCTCTGTTTTGGATATCTTTCCTGACGGTTTCTATTTGATGGGGGATTCCCATATGCTGATTGTACCTGAAGAAATAACTCATGAATCTCGCGTTTGTCCTTGTCGCAGCTATTCCTGCGAAACTCTGAAGATCATTTCCTATTCCTGATTTTTTCAGAGCATTTATGTATTTCCTGGCGATGCTTCCTCCGCCGCATACAATTATGAATTTGTACCTTCTGGTATTTTTTATTATTATCTTTCTGAATCTGCTCAAAAAAACCTCGTCAACCTCATTAGGAATTATAAGGCTTCCGCCAAGGCTTATGACTATCACTTCTTTTTTCATAATTTAATCAACAAAGAATTGTTTTTATTTGTTTCGAAACATTAAAAGATATGCTAAATTCAATCAACACAAAGTTTTTAAATAAGGGTTATTTAATTTTTCGATGACAGATAGATCAAAACTTGTAATAGCTATCCTTGTTGTATTGGTGATTGCTCTTGGAGCATTCGTCCTGTATTCTTTTGCAATACAGCCAGCAATTCAGGGATATGTTGTTCAAATACAGACAGAGGGAGTGCAGATTGCTGTGACTACCATTTTAGCGCAGATTCAGCAATATGGATATGTCCAGATTCCTGTTGGAGAGAATCAGACATTGATTTTGGTTCCATATACACCCCCTCAGCGACCACAGTAAGCATAAGGTTAAATTTATAATCTGAAAGGTTATAAATAATATTTATAAAGTTCTTTTTCTTATCTTTATTATGAATCGTAAGGGGCTTTCAGAAGTTGTAACGACGCTTATAATCATTCTTCTTGTTCTTGTTGCAATTGGCATTGTATGGGCTGTTGTAAGCAATATACTTTCAGAGGGTTCTGAGCAAGTAGGTTTGGAGCAATTTTCAGTTGATGTTAATTTTCTTCAGGCATCTGTAAGCGGAAATGATGTAATTCTCACGGTAAAAAGAGCTGCAGGGCCCGGCAATATGGCTGGAATGAAGTTTATATTAAGCGATGGTTTAAACAGCGAGGATTTCACACAATCAGTTGGTTTGACAGAACTGCAGGCAAAAACATTTACAGTGACACCTGCAACTTTAAGTCCTGGCAATATAAAAACAGCATCCATTGCTCCTCTTTTCTTAAGAAATGGAGAGGAGGTCTTGGGAGATGTTACCGATATTTATACATTTAGCGGAGGAGGTTCTCCAGGCGGTAATGGAGCGCCTGTTTGTGGAAATAATCAATGTGAATCTGGAGAAACTTTAGCAAATTGCCCTGCAGATTGCACAATCGGTGGAGGAACTTGCGTGCCCGAGTGCACAAGCCCGGACACATGCGTGAATGGAATGTGTGTGCCTCCTGGATGCGCTGAACCAAGGACTGACGCACAGATATGCAGCGATGAGGGAGCTGTCTGTGGAATGGTTCAAAATATATGCGGGCAATTTGTTGATTGTGATTTGGCAATGGGCGGATGCACTGTTCTTCAGCAATGCACGGCAAATCAATGTCAGGCATTAACATCAATTAATGGAGTAGTTTATTCTGTGTGGCCACAAGGAGTAGCTGTTTATTTTGATAGTTCTGACCTGCCAACAGATAATGTTTATTCAGGATATTATGCGAAATTCCTTGCTCCGAGCCAGGAAAGCGAATGCTTGTTGGTTGATGATTATATATTGCCACAACTTCCACAAACAAAAGTTATAATTAGATTACAGGCAACCCAGACAAGCGTGTTAGCCAATGATGCATTTCAATTATGGCCGACATATGCTTCTTGTCTTGCCTCTTAGTTACCCTACAATAAGAACTTTTGAAAAGTTCTTAGATTCAAACCAACAGAAATACAGAACAAATAAAAACCTTTAAATAGAACTTTAATTTTGTATATTTAATTAAAAGAAAGGTGAGGAATTAGTTACTTACACCAGAGATTAGATGACATACAAGAAGTATATAAAAAGAGGCGGCAAGCTTTACGGTCCCTATGTATACGAGAGCAAGAGAGTGGATGGAAAAGTTGTTTCCCAATATCATGGTTCTGGAAAAACGCTGAATATAAAGAAATTCGCATGGATTTTTGTATCCTCTGTTTTTGTTTTGTTTCTGGCATATTTTCTTTCAACTTTTGATTTCAGCGGATTGACCGGATATGCCGTTTTGGGCACAGATGCAAATTATACTGCAAATCAACCCATTTTGGGAAATGTTGCCCTTTCTTTAAGTCAGGGAGAGCTGCTGCCTGCAAACTCAAAATTGATTTTGGAAAATTCAGGACAGAGTTATGAATATGACTTAAAAAACGTTGTTTCAAATCAACCAACGCAAGGTGATTTTTATGTTGATGGAGTTTCCCTTTCAGGAAATGGAGAGGGATACGGGATGGAAGGTGAGAGGCAGGTTTATCCAGATGTTGCATTCACACTGAATATATATTCCCTATCAGATAATTTAACTGGTTCGGATAACAGCGCGGGAACATCAAATGCCTCAAGCGAAACAATTCTCACCGGAACTATTTCCAATGAAACTATTTCCAATGAAACAATCTTCAATGAAACTATTAACAATTCAACAACCCCCGAAATTGTTGATAATGCAAAAGAAGCTGTTAATGAAACAGTGATTGATAATTCCCCATCATCCCCCGATGAAACTGTTGAAAGTGCAGAGACTGCTGGAACTGCCGAAACTTCCCTTCCGTCTGAAACACCAGAAACTACCAACTCCCTAACAGGGTTTTTCACGCGAATTTATAATTTATTTTTGGGATTGACCCTGACTGGAAAAGCAGTATCAGAAAACGGAGAGATAAATGGACAGGCATCTTTGGATAATCCCTTTGAATATGTTCTTGCTGATGGGGAGAGCATAGGATTGAAATCCGGAAGCGTTTCTGTTTCAGGCATTGTTATTTCTGATGATAGCATTCAAATAAACACAGAGGGAAACCGGGCAATTGTCAAAACTTCCTACTCCAAAATTGAAAAAGGATTCGGCCGGGGATTTTCAGGAAGCGGCGCGGAAATTCTCAATATTAATTTATCCTCCCTTGGGCTCGTTTTGAATGACGGGGAATTGATTGCAAGGATAGTTTATGAAAACAGGGAAATAATATCAAATAGCATTGTTTTGGCTTCAGGTGTCATGGCAAGCAATCTGACAAACACTACAAACTCAACAACTCTGAATGTCACAATAGGGCAGAACCAGACCATTGAAAATTCATCCCAAATTTCACCCGGCTTGCAGATTATAACGGCTGAAACCGTCAGCCTAATCCTGACCGAGGAGGAAAAAGCACTTCTTGCAGGCAAATATGGTGCAGACACGCAGCTCCAAACGACACAGCCCGAGGCAATCAATGAAAGGATGGTTGGAAGGTATGAATTTGGAAACCAGTGGGTCGGGTATTCGTATGATTCTCATTTGGCGCAGCAGGATTTGGATTATCAGATGTCAATTGACAAAATGAAATGGCTGAAAGATTTGGCGCAGAGAATTAGCAATGAAAAATCAGAGGAACAGAAAAACACGGTTTATCTTGATAATTCCTCCATTGGGGGATAATATCATGGATACATTTATCTGAATACAGGAGCATAATTCATCTTGTTTATAACGAACTTTGAGCCTATGACATCTGAGACTATTGCTGAAAAAATAAGTTTTCCCACAACAACCCTGTAAATTCCTTCTGTTACTGGAATTTTTGACTGCCGCTCAAAAGTTTTTATGATTTCATCTATTTCTTCCTTGTTTAGAATTATATCTGCATATTTTTCCAGAGGCACCATAACCACAATTCTCTCTCCAGGACCATTGCATTCTATTCTTCTCACGACAGGGTCTTTAATGAAAGGGTTTAGTTTGCCCAGGCCTATCTCAATTGGAGAAGGCGTCGGCTTAAGATATTGGAGCCCGATTGGAAGTTTTGGCTCAGGAATCTTCAGTACACTGGGACGCACTCTCACAGGAATTATTTCTCTTACTTCAAGCTCTTTTCCAATCTCTGCCGAGATCTCCTGTTTTTTTACCTCTTTTTCCCTTATTATCTCTTTTATAAATTCCTTGTTTGCCGTGCCGGTTTTTTTCTGGTCTTTTTCCTCCTCTCTTATTATTTTCTTTAGTTCTGCCAGTTCCCCATAGCCAGAATGCATCAGAAGATTTTTTGTAAATTCAAGAAGAATTAAGGCCTTGCTTTCTTTTGATATATCATTTAGCATATTATCCCCTTGGCAGCTTTCTGAATTTTTTGTCCTCAGAAGGGACAGGACTTTCAAAATTGCTAGTATTTTCTTCGCTTCCTATTGACTTTTGATAACCTTCAATTCCTTCATTTGCTATTGGCCTTGGACCCGAAGGGTATTCCCTAGGCGCTTCCTGTTTTGCGTTTAATTCATGCACAAGCATAAGCCCCCTTGCTATTATTTTATTCTGGTCGAGAAGAGTGTCAATTTTTCCCGCTACTTTTTCACTCATTCGGTCTCCCGCTATTTGGAAATTTTTTTCAGCAAGAGCTTTGGCTGATATCTCAAATAATTCAAGAAGTTTTGATATTTGATTTGCAAGATTATCCAGCTTTCCAGAAAGGTTAACCATTACCCTTTGCGTAGACACAAAATTTTCTATCAGCGCCTTATCAATATTAGTCTGTCCTGTGCTCCTGGAAACAGGCTGGGAAATCCTTTGCGCTCTTTTTGCATTGCCTTTGGATTTTTTAACCATATTATATGCAGTGTTTTTTTGTTTATAAATTTAATTAGTTCAATTCTTAAAATATGTCCAGCACTTCGTCTTTCCCTGGCTCGGCATCGCCGTGACGAGTTTCTTCCGGCTTTGCTTCTTCCTCGTTTTCTTCATTCAATTCAGCATCATCGCCTTCTTTTTCAATATATTCCCGCTTTTCCTCCTCTATCGCTTTTATATCCTCCTCTATTCTATCTTCGTTAACTTCTCCTAAATCAGCCATCTTTGAATAATCTTCTTTTTTCATATTTTTTGCCCCTCTTATTTTTGGAAAATATTCTTCTTTGTTTTCTTTTTCTGGCTGATATTTTCTCGGCTCCTCATCTGTTCCTTTAATCATTTCCTTTTCTATTTCAGCCACATACAAGGATATTTCATTAGCGGCGTCTGCATTTACGCTTATGCTGTCTATTCCATTTTCAACCAGAAATTTGACCATCTCTTTTTTGCTTCCTGCCTGTCCGCATATGCTTGTCTCAACATGGTTTCTTTTGCACACTCTTATCACATATGCAAGCTGATACAACACCGCGGGATGCATCTCATTATACAGATGCTGAACACTTCGGTTTCCCCTGTCTACTGCAAGCATATATTGGGTAAGATCATTTGTTCCAAAAGATATGAAGTTCATTCCCTCAAGGCAGAACTCTTTTATCATTTGCACGGCAGCAGGTGTTTCTATCATTATTCCAACCTTTGCCTTGTTGAAATTTATCTCATCAAGAATTTTTTTCACTTCTTTCAGCTCATCCACGCTTATTATCTGCGGCATCATCACTCCTATCTTCTTGCCATTGTCTGCTACTCTTTTAAGCGCTTTTAATTCCGCCCTCAATATTTCCGGATTTTTTAGCCCATATCTTATTCCGTGCATTCCGAGCATCGGATTTGCCTCGACATCTTTTGGAGCCCCTTCCAGATTTTTGAACTCATCGCTTCTTATATCAGATGTCCTTACCCATACTTCCTCAAAAAAATCCGCAATTCCTTTTATGCCTCTGAATATTATGTTTTCATAATCCTTGATTTTTCCCTTCTCAAGAAAATAATAAGGATGTTTTCCTGATTCAGCTATTATCCCCTCTATTCTCGTTAGCCCCACTTTTTTTATTCTTGTTTTTGCAGCCCTTCCAGCAAAGCTGGGCAGGTCAACCATTATTTTTATCTCTGTTTTTGTTTTTGCAGTCACAGGCATTATCTCTTTCTTAATATCCTCTGAAATTTTTCCCTTGTATATCTTTCCGCTTGTCCCATCGACGGTTATAATCTCCCCTTCCTTGAGTTTTGTTGTTGCGTTAATGGTTCCGACGACAGCAGGGATTCCCATCTCCCTGGAGACAATTGCGGCGTGAGCTGTAAGCCCTCCGTCATCTGTGACAATTGCGGCTGATTTCTGCATGCTCACAACCATGTCGGGATTTGTCATCTTTGTGACAAGTATTTCTCCCGTTTTCATTCTTGAGAGATCTTTAAGGTCATAGATTATTCTTATTCTTCCAGAAGCTATTCCGGGGGAGGCTCCAAGCCCCGTCAATATAACTTCCCCTTTAATCTCTTCTTTTGTCTCTTCGCTTCTTTTTTCAATTGTAGTTATGGGCCTTGTCTGGACTATGTATATTTCCTCATGCTCTATTGCAAATTCTATGTCCTGCGGTTTTTTATAGTGAGATTCAAGCTTCAATGCTATTTCCGCAAGTTTTTTTATTTCCCTTTCATTGAGAACCTGCGCATTTGCCCTTTGTTCTTTTAGATTTACGACTTCCTGTTTTCCCGAGGAATCCCTCGTTATTGCTGTTTTTTTCTCAGCTATAAATTTATCCAGAATTTCAAGACTGGCGGATACAATATATCTGTCCGGAGTAATTTGCCCTGATACTATTCCTTCTCCAAGCCCCCATACAGCCTCTATAATGACATTATCTTTTTTATAGCTTGGATCTTTGGAAAATATAACTCCTGATTTGTCAGAATCAACCATTTTCTGGATAACAACTGCAAGCTTCGCATCCTCATGCTTGAATCCTTTTTTGTTTCTGTAGTAGGTTGCCCTTGATGTGAAAAGAGAAGCAAAGCATTTTTTTATGTGTTCTATCAGCTCTTTGTTTCCTTTTATATTCATAAATGAATCCTGCTGTCCCGCAAAGCTTGCCTCTGCCAAATCTTCTGTTGTTGCGCTGCTTCTGACGGCAACGAAGAGCGGCTCGCTTGAACTTTTCAGAAGCTTTGAAACATCCCCGAATTTGAAATCAGGCTCTTCTGTTCCGAGAGCATCATAAGCCTCTATTATTTCCTCTTCCATTTCTTTTGGGACTGCGGAATTAACAATCAAATTCCTTATTTCCATGGTTATTTTGTCGAGCTGCGCAGTGTCCTCATAATTTATTTTTTTCAGAGAATCCTTTATTTTTTTGTCAAGCCCCGCCTTTCTTATGAAATAACTGTATGCCTGCGCTGTCACAACAAATCCAGGCGGAACATCTACATGAAGATTATAAATTTCCGCAAGATTTGCGCCTTTTCCTCCAGCAATATTTCCAGAGTCCCTATTTAATTCCGAGAACCATTTGATAAAATCGATTTTGTCATTTATCATCTCTTTTTTCTCCAAATCGGCTTCGCCAAGACGATTTCCTCTTTTTTCTCCATGTAAACTAAAAAATCAGAAACTTAATAAAGGTTTTTATTTGATGCCCTTGTCCATAAGTTTATAAATTTAATTTTTCAATCTATATCATGGGCTTCGTAAGAGGGGGGTTATTTGTTATCTTTTCAGTTTTATTTTTTATATCCCTTTTATTGGCAAATTCCCTGTTTGTTGCCACATCTTCCCTTGACTATCAGAATCTCAAGCAGGAATTAATCCCTGTTGTAAAGCAGGCATTAAACGAGCAGATTAACATAACATCGTTCATAGAAGAAGAAAAGTATCCTTTAATGCAGAAATTCTGCGCCAATTCCTCGCAGGAATTGGAATATGTGTTTAGCGAGAAAAATTACACATTCACGGTTCCATGCTCGGCAATCACTAACGGAACACAAAATGCGATTGATTCCGCAGTGGATAATTTATTTTATGAATATTATTACAAAGAGTATAATTGCAATTTCTTTGACTGCCTGCAAGAAGATTCAATTCCATTTTTCCTTGTTTCAGAGCATTCAAAGAATTACTGGAGTGGCAAGTTTTATTATTCGCTTTTAGCACTGGCGGTCTTGCTGGCTTTCATGTTTGTCCTAATAGGGAAAAAGACAAATCTGCCGCTCGTGGCCGGCTCACTTATAATATTATCCTCTCTTTTATTTGCTAAGCTTGAATCATTGGCAATATGGTTAATCAATATTGCATCAACTTCTCCAATCAATTTGGATAAATATCTCAAATTTTTCACTTTGATATTCACCCAGTCATACAGGGTGTTTTTGATAATGCTTATAATTGGAATAGCGGTTCTTGTTTTAGGAATAATCCTTAAGTTTTTTGCGATTGGATTAAAAATAAATGAGTTTTTCTCAAGGTTTGATTCAAAAAAAGAAACTGATACTGAAGCTAAAAAGAAGAACAAAGATGAAAGCACTAGAAAAAATAGCAGCAAATGAAATAACCGCTGATTATCGTGGAAGACCTGATGGAGCGCAATTCTGGCCTGTTTTAGGATTATATTTTGCAAAAAAACACGAGGTGGAAGGAATTCCAACAATATTAGATAGTTCAACAGTCAAGCCAGTGTATTTTTTTGGAGCATGGACAGAACACATTTCTTTCCTAATTTTTGGATTATCTTACCTGACTTATCTGTTAAAATTATAAAATTTTATTTTTCCATTCTGTCAAGAAATCTTCTTATGAACTCCTGGGACTTCGCATCATCTCTTATCTCTCGTATGGTGTATGCAACTGTTCCCGCCACTTCTTTTTTCTGAGTTTTTATCTCTGAGCCGATTTTGTCCCTCATCTTTTCACTCAACAATGCCTCTCCCTCTGACAGGGAAGCCAATTTCTTTGAGCTGTTCATCAATGTGCCCAGGCTCATGAACTTTAGCGTGTTTCCTTCTGAGCTTGCAACTATTGTTCCCTGATTTACAGACACCCCGAATAATATCTTTTCTTTTGCAAGCTTATTGTATGAACTGATTATCTGCTCTATTTTCTGCGCCGTGTCTACTGCCGCCCTCTCATTTCTGAATGTTTTCGTCTTTGTTGGGGCATATATAAAAAATATATTTTCCTGAGCCCCGTGAATATACGCCTTTTGCTCCTCTGCCATATTGACTATATTTTGAAGCACTTCCTCATAGTTTGTTTTGCTTTCTTTTAATTTGTCTATGTTTTTTACTTTTAGGCACACAACATTCACATCTTGCTGGTCTCCTTTTATTGACATCTCCAATTCAGCCTTATTTCTTGTTATTACAGAACTTTTTTTCAACTGGACAATTTCTTTTTTATTTCCCCCGCTGCTTTTTCCAGATGGAGGATATCCAAAGAAACTTTTATTATGCCATCTTTTAAATAATTTTACCCCAAAAAATCCAAGAATAAGGATGACAATAATCCATATTATCGTGTTGTTTTCAAGGCTTATTCCGCTTTCCCGGATATCCACTGCTTTTCCAGTGAGAAGAACATTTTCATTCATGCTGCTTTTTCCGCCAACAACAACCTCCACTCCATATTCCCCGTCAGGAGCGCTTAAAATATATTTTTGCGCCTCGCCAACATCCAGCAGCACCTCAATATTCAACGGCTGTTCTCCCACCTTCACGAGCATAGTATTGTTGTACAACACATTTCCGATGTTGGTTATTATAAGCGTCTTGTCGATTATCTCGGTCTTTATTTTTTCAACACCCTTTATTCTGAATGCTGACTCGCTTGCAAGCTGATTGGATGAAGCTTTTATTGTCCAGTTTGATGGAAGGCTATCAGAGGGAATCTTTAGTTCAAGAAATTCATCAGTTGCAATTTCCTTTTGCTCCATTATTTTTCCCTTATTATTCTGGACAATAATGTTTGATGATGCGTCCATCTGCAACCCGGTCTGGTCATGCAGCACTGTTTTGGCCAGAAGAGTTTCTCCTGGCGCGAGTTCTTTGCTTTCAACGAAGATTTCAAGGCTTGTCGGAATTTGGGTTATAAAAATATTATAATTTGCAAATCCATTGTTTGTTATTTCACCCTTTGAATCTTTTTCATAAGCATTTATCTTCAAAAGATATTGACCGGATGCGGTTTCTTTCGGAACAGAGAATTTCAGTGTAAAAACCCCGTTTTTTACAGTGTCGGATGCAAAGATATTTTTTGACTCGTTTCCCTGAACAAGCTCCATATCAACGAACCCGTTTGCTTCCTTGCCATTTTCCTTTTTTGCCAATCCTTCAATAATTATTTCCTGCTCTGGCGCGAATTCTTTTCCCTGCGCGCTTATATTTATCATAACCAAATCCGAGATGGTGAATTCATTTGTCAGTTTTACCTCATTTCCAAAGACATATTTCAGCCTGCATGTTCCCTTTGCGTCTCCAATGAAGCTTTTTATTAGGGGGATGGGAGGATTTTTTTCAACTTCTTCCCCTGCTTGCATAAGAACATATTCCCTGTGAAGCTCTGCCTGTGCCCCATTGCATATAAGATTTATTGAAAATACCCCATCTGCCGCAGGAAGGCTTGTTATTTTTACAGGAACAGAAACTATATCCCCCCTATTGTATAGCCCTGAAGGGCTCTGAATAATGACTATCTCTGCGGACACATAATTTATTAGGAAAATTACCGCGATTGCCAGAACAAAAAACCTCAATTTCATCTCAATAAATTAAAATTATACTTATTTATAAATATTTGGCAATTTTTGACAATTGATTTTTAAGGATATAAAAAATTATTAATTGTTATCTTGCCAGATTTTTTAGTTATTATCCATTTTTTTATTATTTTAGAACTAAAAAAAGTTTAAAAATACGGCACTCCTAAATTAGTGATGGATAAGAATGAGACTAAAGAAATGAAAGTAACCCCTTGGGAAGTCAAGGGGGAGATTGATTATGAAAGGCTGATTAAGGAGTTTGGGATAAAAAGATTGCCTCTTCTCCCAGAAATTTTTTATGATAATGTTCTTTTCAAGAGAGGAGTTGTTTTTGCGCACAGGGATTTTGACAAGATTATTCTTAGCTGCATAAAAAACAAAAAGCCCTTTGTGATGATGACGGGTTTGATGCCCACTGGAAAATTCCATTTTGGGCACATGCTTCTCGCTCAGCAGATGATTTTTTACCAGAAATTGGGTGCCAGGTTATATATTGCTGTTGCGGATTTGGAGGCTTATAACGCAAGAGGGCAAAGTCTTGAAGACAGCAGGAAAATAGCTGTTGAAGAATATATAATAAACTACATTGCACTCGGGCTGAAGCCCGAGAATTGTGAAATATATTTCCAGAGTGATCGTTCTTCTGATGCAAGAAAGGCTAATGCATATTATAGGCTCGCTTCCAATTTTTCAAGATATGCAACATTTAACGAGTTTAAGGCGGTTTATGGAGAAATTACTCCGGGAAAAATGGACTCATCCTTACTTCAAGCGGCGGATATGTATCATCCTCAGCTTCCTGAATTTGAAGGAATTATTCCAACCTTCATCCCGGTTGGAGTGGACCAGGATCCTCACATAAGAATTGCAAGGGACATGGCCAGCAGATACAAGCAGATAAAGTTTATTCCAATTGCCTCGACATATCATTTATTTCTTTCAAGCCTTAAAGGAGAGGGAAAAATGTCAAGCAGCGACGAGACTTCATATATTGCAATGACAGACTCTCCAAAAGAAGTTGAAACCAAAATTAAAAAATATGCATTTTCAGGAGGGCAAGATACATTGGAGGAGCACAGAAAGAAAGGCGGAAATCCAGACAAGGATGTCAGTTTCCAGTATCTGAAAATGTTTTTTGAGCCAGATGACAAAAAACTTGCGAAAATTGAGCAGGATTATCGAAGCGGGAAGATGCTTACAAGCGAATTGAAGGAATATCTGATAAAAAAGATAAATGTGTTTCTTGCAGAGCATCAGAAAAGAAGAGAAAAGGCTAAAAAGGAGATTAGTAAGTTTTTGAAAAATTAATCTCTCTTACAACTATAATCAAATTTTAATTTTGAAGAGAATCCAAGAGATTTGAATCCTGAATATCCTTCCATCAAATTCTTTTTGACAATAAAATTAGCATCTAAAAAATCCATTACTAATTTTCCCATCAAGTATTGTTGGATGGCTTCTGTTTCTAATTGTTTTTCTTTTAATTCAAATTCTGAATTTTTTTTCAGTAAAATGTTGAATGCTTTTTTTTGTTCTTCGTTTACAACTACATTTCTGCCCAAGTTTTTTTCCATCAAATGGGTTATATCAAAGTTTTTTATTTCAACGGGCTTTATTTTAATAAAAGCATAATTTTTGTCACCTCTTTGTTCACCATGTCTTTCATAAACCATATTAAGGTAATATCCAAATTCGTCAATTTCAAAGTTTTGAGCCCATAATACTGGTATATTTTTACGGCATGCAAGATAAGAATAACTATCAATTGCCTCTGTATTTAGCTTTTTTTCCAAATTCTTGAGGCGTTCATTAATATCATTAGTAAATTCATCAAATCTACTACTGCTTTCTTTTTCTTTTATTGACACTGCTAAATAAATTCCTACTCTGTCTGATGGACCATGTTCTAATAAACCTCCTGCATCATAGTGTCTTCCAAGGTAGAAATTTTTGGACAAATCAATTATTTTACAAGTTTCACTACTTTGGACTATTTCCCATACTGGATTAAAATCTTTTTCAGACATTTTATTTTTTCTTTCTAATATATTTAGGATATTCTTTCCATACAATTTTTGCAATTTCGTAATATCTTACTGCAGCCTCAATTATCTTTGAGGAAGGAATATGTTCTTCTACGATTGTATTATCAGGATCAAAAAGCATTATGATCTCTGCTAAATCAGCAAAATCCCTTGGATTAGTTTTAATCTCTTTGATTTTTTTGGTTATTCCTTTTTCTATAGCATATTTTGCCATTCTTGTAATTTCATTCGTCATTTTGTTGCTCCTTGTTTGTGCTTTATGCCATTTTTATGCCAATTTAACATTAATAAAATCTTTCATCAGAATTTTTAACAAAATGACAAGATTTATATATTAAATGTTAGTATATTAAAATATGTACAAATTAGATGTTAAAGATAGAAAAATACTCTATGAACTTGATTTTAATTCCAGACAAAGCAATTCTGAAATTGGCAAGAAAGTTGGGTTAAGCAAAGAAGTTGTAAAATATAGGATTGATAATCTAATAAAAGAAGGAATAATAATAAAATTCCAGACCGTAATTAATTATTTTAAATTGGGAATTACAAAGCATAAACTTTATTTGCAATTAAAAAATATTAATGAAGAAAAATTGGAGGAAATTGGAAATTATTTAAAAAATCATAAAAAAACAGAATGGGTTGCTCTATGCACTGGAAAATGGGATTTAATTGTAAGTTTTCTGGTAAATAATGTTAATGAATTAGATGAGGAAATTTTAGATTTGATGAATAAATATCATAATTACATCAAAGATAAAGCAATTACCACGACTCTGCATATAGTACGTCATTTAAGGGAATATTTAAAGGAAAATGAAAGAAATCAAACAAAAAAGAAAATGGTTTATTACACCATACAGGATAAAAAGGAACAAGCAGATGAAAAAGATTTGGAATTATTAAGGTTAATTGTAAATAATGCAAGAATGCCTGTGACTGCATTGGCTTTAAAGTTAAAATTAACCCCCAGAATTGTTCAGTATAAACTAAAACAACTTGAAAAAAAAGAAATAATTCTGGATTATAAATGTCATTTGAACCCGCAATTATTTGGAAAAATCTTTTGCAAAGTTATTTTCTATATGTCAAATATAACAAAAACAAGATTAAATGAATTTGTTAATTATTGTTCTAATATTAAAGAGTCTGTTTGGCCCCAGAGAGTAATTGGTAACTGGGATTTTGAGTTAGATTTGGAAATAGAAAATTATGAAAAATTTCAAGATAAGGTTTTGGATATAAAAGGTAAATTCTCAGATATAATTTCCAACAATGAATTTTGTATAGTTTCAAGGGAATTTAAATTGGACTTATTCCCAAATGCATATCCCAAGTTTGATTAATTTTTTAAACTATGCTTTCTTGCTTCCTTTATGAAAATCCTAACACTTCATGTTGATTACATAAACTTCAAGCCATTGAAGAAAGCGCTGCAAAGCGTCAGTCCGCTTTCTGAAGAGGAGAAAAAAGGAGGAGAGGCGAAAGATGCTCTTGTTGTTTTAACAGCAATTGAAAAAATTGATGAAAATGTGAAGGAAGTTACAAAGAAATTTATTGAAGCTGTGAAGGATGTTGCATCCCGGGTAAAGACAAACAATATAGTTCTGTATCCATATGCGCACCTTTCAAGCAATCTTGCAAGCCCTTCACTCGCTACAGAAGTCTTGAATAATGTTGAAAAGGAATTGAAGAAAGATTTTAGCGTATTGAAGGCTCCATTTGGGTATTATAAGGAATTTGAACTCAAGGTCAAGGGACATCCCTTGAGCGAGTTGAGCAGGGAGATTAGAGTTGAAGGAGAAGGAAAAGAATCAGAAGAAAAAATTGACACAGATGAGCTTTTAAGAAAAATGACAAAAGTCCATATGTCTGCCCCAAAAGGTTTGAATGGATTGAAGAGCAATGTTGAGCTCGGCAGGGAGCTCGATTTATATGTTGTAAGCGAGATTGTCGGAAAAGGACTGCCTTTGCTTACGCCAAAAGGAACAACAATAAAAAGAGAGATAGAGAGATTTGTGACCGACGAGGAATTGAAGAGGGGTTATTTGCATACATCCACACCGGTTATGGCTTCATCTGATTTATACAAGATATCAGGGCATTGGCAGCATTATAGGGATTCCATGTTTATTTTGGATGTAAGAGGAGATAAATTTGCATTAAGGCCTATGACATGCCCTTTCCAGTTTATATTATACAAAAGCAGGCCGAGAAGCTACAAGGAGCTTCCGATAAGATACGCGGAAATTGCAACTTTATTTAGGAATGAAAAGACAGGGGAATTGAGGGGGCTGACAAGAATAAGGCAATTTACATTGGCAGATGCGCATATAATCTGCACCCCCGAACAGGTTGAAGAAGAATTTGTTCAGGCTCTTAATCTAATAAAAT
>CAYICW010000001.1:2895-23676 GCA_964362025.1 Candidatus Woesearchaeota archaeon | reverse complement strand
ATTATTTAAATGTTTCTATCTTTGATAGTTAATCATATCTAATAAAAACATTTATAAACTTATAAAATTACAATTTTAAATGAAAAAGAAAAAAAATAAGTCTTTTTTCCTTATGCAGTTTGGAGATACCCCCCAACTTAGAGTCTTGGACTTTTTGATAAGCTTTAATTTTTTTGATTACCCTCTAACTGAAGTTGCAAGAAATAGCAATGTAAGTTACAATTCTCTTAAAGCATTTTTTGATGACTTTATCACATCGGGGATTGTGACAAAAACCCGGAAAGTAGGTAAATCTGATTACTACAAACTTAACACCGATAATTTCTTCGTCAAGAATCTAATGAAGCTTGATTGGGAATTGACTAAGAGTAATGTTCTTCCAGAATTACAAGAAAGAAAAACAGTTGTCAATAGTAGTTTAAATTAGTTTCTTTTAGAGTGTTTTCTCCGCCAGAACCCGGTTAAAAGTGATACATTTAAGGGTTTTATTACAATTCTTCTACTTTCTTTTAAATCTTTTTTCTAAACTTCTCTTATACGCTACCGCATGAATTATCAAGACTTTTTTATCTTTTGGACAGGTTGCTATTGAAAAAGTAGTATTATTGCTTAATTTGTAGAATAATTCATATCCTTCATCTCCGTATTTTAGTTTTTCTGTTTCAACTTCAAAAACATTATCAAACTGCGGGAAAATCTCCAGAACCTTTTGATGTTCTATTCCTCTTTTGAGAATACCAAACCAGTAATATTTAGTAAATATAAGCTTCTTTCCTTTAATTTTCTCAGAAATTATTTTTTGGATTTCGCTTTTGTCTGATATGAGAAAGGTCATTGTATAACCGGCATTTTCTGGAATTGAATGTTGTAAGGAACCCTTTCTATTATTTTGCCTGATTTTAATATAAAGGAAATGAGATACCCATCTCGGCATTGCTTAAAGATGACTTCTGCGTCGGTTAGACTGTCAAGGATTTTTGGGCTAAGACCTAATGATTTAAGGTAGTCTCCAGCCTTTCTCATTTCTACATTAATAACTTTATTATCAGAGCTTATGTCTAATATCAAATTTAAAATCCTTATACTTCCCTTTACATTTCCTACTTTCTTTTTTGAAGAAATCATTAATCTATCAGAGAAATCGTCGTACATGAATGATTGACCTTTCATGTGATTGAAAACACTTTCTAATTTAAAAAACTTTTGTTTGATTCTTCTGGCTTACCCCGCCAAAACCCGGTTAAAAGTAATAGATTTAGGGGGTTTTGAATATAACCCCTATAACCCGATTTCAACATTAGGCTACTTAGATATTAAATCTTTCATAGTCTTGATAAAATCGTCCGTTCGTGGAAACCATTCAGAGCGCATACTTGGACGAACTTCCATATAATTCTCTGAAATAATAAAACCTATCGCAGTCATCGCCTCTTTGTATTTCTTTACAAATTCTTTGTCGCTGATCCAGTGAAAATTGAAACTTAAACGGTCTTCAGTTGTTAGCGTGTAAAGAGATTTATTACATATCTTTTCAAATATAGGATTAAATGAACCATAAGAACCAGTACCTAGACGAACTTCATCTGCATATTGTTTAGAGAAATCATAAATCTTCTTGAATGCTGTGAATTTTTCCGTCGAATAATTCTTTTTTGCATCCTCCAAAAGCATTGATTCAGTCCATTTGTATCTATTTGAGGGGGAACTAACTAAAACATCTTTTTTTACTTCAACACCAAATAATTTTGGGATCATTATTTCATATTTCTCAAATTTGTAATATTCCATTTGGACGGCATAAATATCAAATTGACTATTCTGGTTTATATAAACAATCAAATCTTTTAGCCTGTCTTCTATTGTGTCCATTAAAATTACAAATTTAATATTACCTTTTTGAAGATTTATCTTTATTGCTTCAAGAATTACATTAATTTGCTCATCATCAATACTAAAAAAATCTTTAATTTTTTCTTCAAAACTAACTTTAAATTGATTACTAACCTCTTTGTCAATCTTGTTTATAAATTCATTATAGTCACTATGTCTCCAAAGAGAAGCACCATAGTCAAGAGCCTGAGCAACTACCATCCTTTTATCAGCATTTTTGTATAATTTAGTTTCAACAACATAAATATCACCATCTTTATCTATAGCTAAAGCATCAATTGGACCTGATTCTGTTGAAAATTCTCTTGCTATAACAAAAAGTCTTTTATTCTCTTCTATTTCATAGACCGGAATTGCCTCTGGATTTTCATGAATATAGTTCTGTAGATATCCTTCTTTTTCAAAGTCTGACTTATCTATCTTTTGTGCATTTTTTCCGTCTTGTGAAATGATGATAGCCATTTTTCCCTTTATTAAATCATTAATACTCCACTTAAAAGCTTTTTCTATACTAAATAAAGGAATTAAGAAATTATCTTTTTTCCTAAATGTATTACTAATGAACCACGCCCCCGCCAGGAATCGAACCTGGAGGCCCATAGGGCTCCGCTCTCAAGGCGGATGCAATACCATTATGCGACGGAGGCATTATTGAATTTCTTGCCAATATATTTTCAAAAGAAAATACATAGAGGCTTGATATCTCAGAAGAATAAACAGTTAAAAAGGTTTGTGTTAAGATTATTAATAATATAATTAATTTAGAGATTAAAGTTTTATATCAATTCGAGCGAAGCGAGAGAACAATCATAACCCAAGCAATCTTTTCCACCAGGATTTCTTTACGTCAACAGGTTTTCCTTTTTCATCCAGTATTTCATGCGTGATTATTGGCTGTTCCCTAAGAATCGGAGCCTGTCTTGCCAGCTCCTGATTGACTAATTCAATTGCTTTTTCCACAGATGTTCTCTGATAGCCCTGATTTATCAGGGCCCACTTCAAAGAATCAGGGGTATAGCCTTTCTTAAGATTTTTCTTGAAATATTCTGCAAGCCTTCTCACATGGATAGTTTCTTTCATATAAAAAATAGAATTTCTGAGTTTAAAAAATTAGTTGTAGTCACCTTATCTTCAGGGGATTTTTAGAATGGGCAAAAAGCACGGCTTCATTGAGCCTGTGCTTTGATTCGCAGTAAAGGGTCATAATTTTTTCTCCTTTCTCTACCGCATCTCCCACATGCTTATACAGATAAATCCCTGAATATTTATCAATTGGGCATCCTGTCATTTTTGCAAGGGAACTAATTAACTTATTATCAATTTCCATAACTTTTCCTTTCTTTTTTGAATGAATATTTTCCTTGAAACTTCCCAATTTAATTCTCTTAAGATTTCCATTTTGAGCCTTTATTATTTCCTTGAACTTCGCAAAAGCTTTTCCTGAATGCAAAATCTCATGTGCAAGCATCATCCCTTTTCCTTTTTTTGCCTTGCCGGTCATTTCAAGAAGCGTTCCTGCCTGCAAGAGGGATTTTTTTTCCAAATCTTTTGGGCCTGTTTGCATTGGGTCCAAAATTTTTATTACATCAATAAGTTCAAGTGCTGGGCCGATTCCATTCCCTATTGGCTGGCTTCCATCTGTAATAAGGCATTTCAGTTTTTTATGAAAATATTTTCCAAGATACTCAAATTTTCTTTTCAGAATTCTAGCTCTTTTTTCATTAACTTTTGCTGTTTTTCCATAGGGAATATCTATGAGTATGTATTTGCTTCCTACCGCAAGCTTCTTGGACATTATAGACGCAATCAGCTGGGCTTCTGGATCTATGTTCAGAATTTTTTCCACTTTTATTATTTTATTATCTGCTGGAACTATTTTCAGCGAGCCACCCCAAACCATACACGCTCCTGTTTTTTTTATTATTTTTTTCAGCTCTTTCATGCTAAATTCAACATTTGCAATTGTTTCAATGACGTCTGCTGTTCCCGCTGCGCTTGTTATTGCTCTGGATGAATTTTTTGGGACAATCAATCCTGCAGCTGCGCAAATCGGGACAACAATAGGAGTTGTACGGTTTCCTGGAACTCCTCCGACAGAATGTTTGTCAACTATATATTTTCCCTTTAATTTTAGAATCTCCCCTGTCTTCAGAATTGCTTCTATCAAATATATTGTTTCTTTCATATCCATTCCTCTTTCATACATTGCCGAGACAAAAAGCACTATTTCTGGCTCTGACAGGGAATTATTGGCAACGTCGCGAATAATCTCATTTATTTCATTCCTGGAAAGAGCTTTTCCATTCAGTTTCTTTTTTATGAAAATCAGGCTTTTTGAGGGAGGAAAAAAGGCAATGTCAACTTTTTCACCTTCCTTTAAATTCAATCTCTTTCTAATTTCATCCGAGACCCCCACTTCATTTTTTGCAACTATTCCTTCCGCAAGATTTATTATTGTAGAAATTTGCTTTGGGGGCTTGGAGAAGGTTTCCAGGGAAATTCTATCGCTTGTACGCAACCCCATCTCCTCTGCGGTAGCCTTATTTAGCATAACTAAAGGAAGTCCTGCAGTCAATTTTAGAAATTTAACTTTAAGCTCCATTTTTCCTCTTTATAAATGATATTCCAGAAATATAATTCAAAAATGCTTTTTATATTTATCTGACAATTTTATTCAAGTCTTGGCTTGTTCTGCCGGCTGTATAAGTATTCCCGGCATTCTCTTGTTTCTATACACTTCAAGAAGAATCAGCAAATATCCTATTATTAATGGCCCTAAGATGGTTCCAAGAATTCCAAATAAGAAAATTCCTCCCATCATTCCTATTAACATAAGAGCTGAATTAATCTGCGTTCTTCTTGCAACTATCATAGGTCTTAAGAAATCTCCGAGCAGATTAGAAATCAGTCCAAAGATAGTTATTCCTATCGCGGGAAGAGTTCCCTGACCGATTAAAACATATATTGCAACAGGAAGCCACACAATTGTTGTTCCTATTATGGGCAATATCCCAAAGACCACTGCGGCTAATGTTAAGAAAAGTCCATTGGGAACATTAAATAAATAAAGCCCAAGCCCGACAGATATACCCTGCAAGATTCCGACGATTATCTGTCCGTATAAAACAGAGAAAGTTATTCCTCCGGAATATTCAAAAATTTTATTTTCTATCTCTTTTGAAAATGGGAGAAGGCTTCTTATATAAATTAAAAGCTCTTCCTTGTCTCTCAGGACATAGAAGAATGTAAAAGCCATGACTATAAATTGAAGGGAGAGTTCTGGAAGATTAAGCAATAATTGGCCAAAAGCATTGGAAATATAATTAGCTGCATTTGTAGTAAATGAATAAAGTGCCGAAACTAATTCTTTGGAAATTCCTTCTGAAGAAAAAAGAGTTGGGAAAATTGTTTTAAGCGGTGTTACGAAATCAAAGCCCTGGATTGCCTGGTATATTCCGATTGATTGGTTAAGAATTATTGGCATAAGAAACCAGAAGGGGATAATTATTAACAAAATCAAGAAAATACTCACTAGGCTCGCGGAAAGATTTCTTGATAAAGTTTTTTTGTATATCCAATCATAGACTGGACTGAATACAAATGCAAGGAGAAATCCTGAGATTATTGACATTAATATGGGCTGCACAAGGAAAAAAGAAAGAACTATCAATAGAATAAGCAGAACAGATGTCATCACCCTTTTGAAATATATATCGTCTGTCATTTTATAAACGTTAATTATAGAGTGTAACTAAAATTTATAAAGTTTGGCTTTTCTCGATATTCTGCAAAAGGTTTATAAGTGAAATTTGATATTTTTTTATATGAACTTCTTAAAAAGAGTTTCTGAGGGAAAAATCGATGAGGCGAGCCACAGGCAATTTGTCAGGTTTGGAAAAGGGGAATATGGCAGAAGAGCTCTTCTGGGTCTATGGAAAACAAAAAACATCAAAATTAAAGGCAGTTTTGAATTTGCCAATGATTTTGTCTTGTTTGCGGCTGGATTGAATAATATAAATTTTAAGGGGGATATATGGAGCAAGGAAGAACTTGAAGGCTTTAGTGGACAAAAAAAAGCAGGAAAATGGGTGTATAAAGTCAATAACTTCACAAGCAGCCAGGTTAAAAGCCTTGCAGATAAAGTTTATTATTTTCTTTTAAATGCAGAGCAAGAGGGGATTAAACTGAAAATAAAAGAAAAACTTCCAAAACCTGGAAAAAGTGAGGGCAAAATAGATGATAAGTTTTGCCAAATGGAGCTTGATGAAAAGTATTACAAATCTGCAAAAGATGATTTTTTCTGGGATTTGCCTGATGGAAAGAAGATAAATGTAGAGCACAAATTCATTATCAATGAAATCGTCATGCCAAAGGCAAGTGAAAAAGACTTTGCCAAGATAAGGGAAATGGCAAAGAGGAAAGGCAGAATTATCAGGACTGCGAATGTTGACGGCAAAGAGGTCAAATCTGAAAAGGACTTTGAGGCTTGAAAACCTTTAAAAAGCCAGAATTTCTAAATAAATTATCCAGGGTAACATAAAATGATTTCCGCTAAAATAACAAGAAATGTCAGCACCGAAATCACCGAGGAAAGGAAGTTTGCAATTTTGGCCAAGGAAAAGAGCCAATAAATTACTGCCTAGTGTAAACTGGGATGTCATTAATTCTGGAAAAAATCTTAAGGGATTTATATGTTACAAAGTTGGAATGGCCTCTGCTTATGTCAAGGACAATACAGAACATTCAATGACAAAGGGGAAGAAGATTTCTATTCCTGTCACAATCATGGAGTGCCCTCCACTAAAGATTCTCTCTGTCAGATTTTATAAAAATGGAAAAGTTATGAGCGAGGTTCTTGCGGAAAATCCTGACAAAGAGCTAAAAAGGATAATAAAGCTACCAAAGGAAAAAGGGGGAAAAATTGAGGATGTCAAAGATTATGATGACATAAGAGTTATTGTATATTCTGTTGTTAAAAAGACAGGCATAAAGAAAATCCCCGATATTATTGAGATAGGACTAGCAGGAAATCTTGAAGAAAAATTTCATTATGTCAAGGACAAATTAAACAAGGAAATCCTTGTAAATGAAATTTTTGAAAAAGGACAGCTTACAGATGCAAGAGGATTGACAAAAGGAAAAGGGCTTTCTGGCCCTGTAAAAAGATTCGGGCTTACATTAAAGCAGCACAAATCTGAAAAAGGAAGGAGAAGACCGGGAAGCCTTGGTCCTTGGCACCCTGCAAGGGTTGTTTTCAGGGTTCCTATGGCAGGACAGATGGGAATGTTCACAAGAGCAGTATATAACAATAAAATAATCAGCATAGGAAAGCCCGAAGATTCCGGTTTGAGGGGGATAACTAATTTTGGGGACGTTAAGACAGAATACATGATAATAAGAGGCTCTATACAGGGTCCTCAAAAAAGACAGATTCTGATGACACATCCTCTGCGAGAAACCATAAGACAGGCAAAAAAGAATTTTGAGTTCCTGGAGTTAAGATGACAGATAAAAAAATAATTGAAATTGAAGATAAAACTGATTTGAGAAATAGAAAATTGGGAAAAGGGGATGCGATAAAAAAAGACGGGAAATTAGAATATATTATTGAGGCAAAAAGTAACATGAACACGTTATCTATTTTAAGAACCATAAAGAGGGATGGAGATGGGATATCTGAACTAAAATATATCATTTCTGCAGACAGCGGGAAATTAAAGAGTTTTCATGCCGCAATTCATTATGAAAAACCTACTAATGGACATAATCCTTCTGATCAATATCCCCAATTAAATAATCTTTTGATGGAAATGGAAAAATGAAATCAGATATACTGGACATAAATGGAAAGAAAATAAAAACAATAGAACTTCCTAGTTCTTTCTCCAAGGATATAAAGGAGGATTTAATCCAAAGAGTTTTGGAGGCAAAAAAACACAAACAGCCTTATGCTCCTTATTTCATGGCTGGAAAACAGCATTCTGCAAGCGGAAGAGTCGTACATCGAAGACATGTATGGAGAAGCGGTTATGGAAAAGGAATGTCAAGAATACCTAGAAAGACAATGTCCAGAAGAGGTTCTCAGTTCAACTGGATTGGGGCTGAAATTTCATCCACTGTTGGGGGCAGAAGAGCGCATCCTCCAAAAGTCCTTTCCATGATGAATAAAGGAAAGATAAACAAAAAGGAGATGAAAATTGCTTTTGAATCCGCGTTAAGCGCGACAGCAAATGAAAAAATGATTTCCGGAAGATATGAGAGATTAAGAGGACAAAAGATAACAGGAGTTCCTTTTGTAGTTGAATCAAAAATATCCTCCTTAAAGACAAAAGAATTTATTGAAAGTCTCAAGAAAATTCTTGGAGAAAAGCTTTTTGAGGCAGGAATCAAAATAAAAAACATAAGAAGCGGGAGAGGAAAAAGAAGAGGAAGGAAATATAAGAGCAATGCAGGAGCATTGATTGTCCTGGGAAAAGGAGAAAAAATAAAAGCGCAGGTTCTTGATTTCAAAACCGTTGACACCCTTGGTGTGACTGATTTAGCCATCGGCGGACCAGGAAGGCTTACAATTTACACTGAAAAGGCAATTAATGACCTTCGGGAAAAATTAGGGGAGAGAAAATGAAACCACTTATAACAGAAAAAGCAATCATGTTAATTGAAAGCCAGAATACATTGACATTTGAAGTTGACAGAAACATGTCAAAACCAAATATAAGGAAGGAAATTGAGGATTTATTCGAAGTAAAAGTCGCGAAAATAAGAGTGATGAACAAAGGAAACAAAAAACATGCTTATATTAAATTAAAAAAAGAATTTCCTGCCATTGATGTGGCTACGAAATTGGGATTGATATAAAATGAGCATACTTGAAACAACAATAAAAGAACACCGCTGGAAACCACTGGAAGAATATAAGCCAAATGTGCAAGATGTCGAAAATTTAACTGGCATGGGAGTAGGAAGCAGAGCAGATGTTATAAAAAAACTTAGTTCTAATCAGTTCATTGTTTTGAGATCAAATGGAACTGTGGAAAAATATAATTTGATAATTGAAAGTCTCAGAAAAGAGGGATTAGATATTGGAAAAGGAGATTGTGAATATGGATGGAAAATGCCAATAGAAAAGGGAAAAAGGGAGCTGAGAATATTTAGAAGATAATAAAATGGGAAAAAGAATAATATCACAGGCAAGGGGAAAGGGAAGCTTTACATACAGGGTAAAAAGACTTGCCTATAAATACAGAATAAAGTATCCTAAAGAATTGAAAGGAGAAGGAACAGTCACGCAGCTGATAAATTCTCCTGCACATAGCGCTCCTCTTGCTAAAATTAAATATGAGAAGGGAATATTTTACATTCCTGCATTTAAAGGGATGATAGAAGGGCAGAAGATATCCTTCGATGGAAAAGAAGTCAAAGAGGGAAACATCATGAGATTGAAGAATATCCCAATAAAAACACCGATGTATAACATAGAATCAAAACCAGGAGACGGGGGAATTTTCATAAAAACAGCGGGAAGTTCTGCAGTGGTAAACAGGATGATTGGAAATGAAATAATGGTCTTAATGCCGTCGAAGAAAGAAAGAAATTTCCATTCTGAATGCAGGGCAACCGTTGGAATAATTGCAGGAGCTGGCAGACTTGAAAAACCAATACTAAAGGCTGGAAAGAAACATCATATGAAAAAAGCAAGAGGAAAGTTGTGGCCGAGAACATCTGCCGTAAAGATGAATGTGGTTGATCATCCATTTGGCTCTGGCAGAGGAAAGAGAATAAAGAGCAAGATAGCAAAGAGAAATGCTCCTCCTGGAAGAAGAGTAGGTTTATTAAGACCAAGCAGAACAGGAAGGAGAAAGGGATAAAACTAAACAAAATGGAACTAAAAAGAAAAGAATTCACATTCCGAGGAAAGACGCTTGATGAGCTGAAAGCTTTGGATGTTCGGGAATTTGCCAAATACCTGAAATCGAGGCAAAGAAGAGCTGTGCTTCGGCAATTCCAGGATATTGAAAAATTTGTAAGCAGATTAAAAGAAAAAATGACAAGGGATAAGAAATTAAGAACCCACAAAAGGGATATTGTGATTGTTCCGGGACTGGTTGGAATGAAAATACAAGTTTATGACGGCCATAATTTCATACCTACAGAGATAACAGGAGATATGCTTGGTCACAGGCTTGGTGAATTTGCTGTTACACGAAAGAAAGTTTCACACGGAGAGGCAGGAATAGGTGCAACAAAGGGATCAAAGGCAAAGGCCAAATAAATAATTAATAAAACAAAGAAAATGACAGAAAAAAATTACAATCCAGAACAGAAACAAATGAAGACTGACAGAAAAATGGAAAAGATGGATAAAAATCTCAAAAAAGTTGAGGAAAAAAAGACTGCGGAAACTCCAAAGGAGGAGAAAACTGACAGTAAAAAAGAAGAAATCAAAGCAGAGGTTAAAAAAACAGAAGCAAAAAAAGTTAAAAAAAATAAAGCAATGGTTAGAGGATTAAACCTGCCAATTTCAAGCAAACAATCATTTGCAATATGCAAATTTATAAAACACAAGGATCCGGAACATGCAATTCAGGAACTTGAGGAAATCTTACTGCACAAAAAAGCTCTTCCAATGAAAGGGGAAATTCCACATAGAAGGGGAAATATTATGTCGGGAAGATATCCTAAAAATGCAATAGAAGGTTTCATAAAATTATTGAAAAGCCTAATTGCAAATGCCAATGCAAATGAGATCTCTAATCCCGTGATATCTGAAGCTCACGCAAACTTTGCATCAAGGCCTTATGGACGTTCTGGAAGTGTAAGAAAAAAAAGAACAAATGTAACAATAGTCGCAATAGAAAACAAAAAAATGGAGAAGAAAAAATAAATAAAAATGGAAGAAAAAAATGTGGTTAAATTCAAAAAAGAAGAATTTGCAGTCAGAGAATACATAAAAAATTCACTTGGAAAGGGAAAAGTCAGCAGAGTAAAAATAGAATACACCCCTGTGGGAGAAAAGATAATCATTTCAACAAACCGGCCCGGACTGGTCATAGGAAGAAAAGGAGAGAGGATTTTTGAATTAACAGCCGTGTTGAAAAATAAGTTTAAGCTTGAAAATCCCCATGTAGAAATTGATGAAATAATAAACCCTGAATTTGACGCGCAGATAATGGCAGATGAAATAGCACTTGGCCTTGAAAAATTCGGACCGTTAAAATTTAAGGTTATAGCCTACAAAACACTGCAAAAAATAATGAATGCGGGAGCTCTTGGGGTAGAGATAAGATTAAGCGGAAAACTTCCAGGTGCAAGGGCAAAAAGCTGGAGATTTGCGCAGGGATATATGATAAAAACCGGAGACAGCGCAAAAGTAGTGGACAGGGCGCAGTCAATTGCAATGACTAGACCGGGAGTTGTAGGAGTTAAAGTGGAAGTATTGTCCCCTGATGCTGAATTAAAGGACAAAATAAAGATAGATGATAATCTACTGAAAAAATTACTGGAAAATATCAAAAAAAATACTGAAGAAAATTTAGTTAATGATTTAAATAAAATAAAAAAACCTACAAAGAAGGCAAAGAAATAAAATGGCATCATTAAAATTTAAGGACATAAAGAAAATGAATAAGGAAGAAATAGAGAGAAAAATGAAAGAATTAAAATTAGAACTTATAAAATCAAAAGCCAATGCATCAAAATCCGGAAGCTCAAAAATAAAACAGATAAAAAAAATGATTGCAAAAATACTTATGCTCAATTCAAAACATGGAAATATGCCCAAAATGTGGCTTGCCTAAGCAAGCATGTGTATGTGAACAAATCGTGAAGAGTTCGCAGAAAATAAAGGTATCAACAGATAAGAAAAGATATGGGAAAATAGTAACTGTTGTTACCGGGTTTGATACCGGAATTGACATAAAGAAAATCGCAAAGGCCCTGAAAAACGAGCTTGCATGCGGAGGAACATATAAGAACGGAGTAATAGAACTTCAGGGAGATCATACAAAGAAGATTAAGGAAATCCTGGTCAGCCTCGGATTTGACAAAGAATCCATAGACTAAAGAAAATGAAAGGAAAAGAAAAAACAGAGAATAAACTCTCTAAAAAGGAAAAAGGAACTCGTCCTAGAGATGCCGAGTCAGAGAAAACAATAGCCGGAGCCGTATGCTCTGATATCGACTGCCATGTGCATGGAAATCTCAAAGTAAGAGGAAGGGTTTTTGAAGGAAAGGTTATAAAGAAATTTTACAAGAGAGTTGTCATCGAGTTTGAAAGAACAACTTACATCAAAAAATATGAAAGATACAAGAAATCAAGGACAAAAATACATGCAAGGCTTCCAAATTGCATGAAAGACAAAATAAATTTGGGAGATTATATAAAAGTGCAGGAATGCAGGCCTTTGAGCAAAATAATACATTTCGCAGTCATAGAAAAAATAAGGGACGCGGACAAGAAAATAAAATGAAAATCAATAAAAATTTGGAAAAAAGAATTGATGGGTTATTTAAAAAATATCCATTATTTTCGCGAGAAGAGAATTTAATATCTAAAGTCAGATTTTGGATAGTTCAAGCATCTACTTCACTAATTCCAGACAGTCCACTGGCGGTGGCCGAGGGAAATATTGATTGTTATGAAATGAATAAATCAAAAGGCAGACTAGACAATTATCTTATTGGAGAATTAAGAAAAATTGTTGAAGATGCCTATAATATATATTATGATAAAATTGTGGGAGTGGTGGCAAGAAAATGAAAGCAATAAGCGCGAGAGCAACACACGGATTGAATTTGGGCGCAAAAATGATTGCAGCCGATAATAGCGGAGCAAAGATTGTAAGGCTGGTTTCGGTAAAAAAGGGCAAAGGAACAAAGGGGAGGCAATCCTCTGCGAAAATAGCAGACTGGGTGAAAGTAAGCATAAGAAAGGGGCAGCCTGAAATGAAGGGAAAAGTTTTTGATGCAATATTAATAAGACAGAGAAAAACATACAGAAGACTGAATGGGGAAAGAATTTCATTCGAGGACAATGCCGTTGCCATACTCAAGGATGAAAAAGGAAATCCAAAGGGCACCCAGATAAAGGGGCCTGTTGCAAGAGAGGTAATGGAAAGATGGCCCACAGTGGCAAAATTGGCAACAATAGTATATTAAAACAAATAAATAAAATGAAAAAAGAATTTTCAGTGAAGTGGAAGGGAAGCAGACAACCAAGAAAAAAAAGAAAATATTTAGCAAAAGCTCCATTGCATATTAAAAAAAGATTTGTAAGGGCAAATCTGTCAAAAGAGTTAAGAAAGAAATATGAAAAAAGAAACATTGGATTAAGAAAGGGGGACAAGGTGAAAATAATGAGAGGGGAACATAGAAAGAAAGAGGGAAAAGTAACAAATGTCCTCTTGAAAATGGGAAAAATAACAATAGAGAATATACAGAAAAAGAAAAGAGATGGTTCAAAAGTGGATATAAAAATAGACCCATCGAATGTGCAGATAATTGAATTGGATTTGAACGACAAAAACAGGGAGAAAATTATAAAACAGGGTAAAAAAGAAGAAACTAAAGAAAAAATAAATCGTCCAGGCGTGGCCGATTTGGGAGATAAAAAATGAGCCATCTTAAAAGACAGGAAGTGCCCAAGAACTGGCCAATTCCAAGGAAAGGAACAGCTTATGTAGTTAAGCCTTTGTCAGAACTTTCCAGCAGCATTCCTTTGTTGATAATATTAAGAAATATTTTGAATGTAGCCAAAAATAGAAGGGAAGTTAAAAGAAGCATACACCTAACTCAGATTCTTCTCAATACAAAAAAAGTAAAGGATGAAAAAGCAAGCCTTTCTTTATTTGACACGCTTTCAATAATTCCTCTCAAAAAAAATTATAGAGTAGAATTGTCTGAAAAGGGAAAATTTGAAATAAAGGAGATAAAAGAAGGAGAAAGTAATTACAAGATTGCAAAGATAACTGACAAGAGAACTTTGAGGGGCAAAAAAACGCAGTTAAACCTAAGCGATGGAAGAAATTTCCTGTCAACTATTAAATGCGCTGTCAATGATTCTGGGGTAATAAATTTAAAAGAGGGGAAGATAGAGAAATGCCTGCCTTTAAAGGAAAATTCCAGGGCTTTGGTAATTGCCGGAAAACACGCGGGAGAAACGGGAGTGATCAGAAGCATAGACAAGGAGAGAAAAATGGTCAGTCTTGAAAGCAAAGATGCAAGCGTCAATGTATTAATTAAACAATTGATAATCATCGAATAAAATGGAAACAAAATCGGGAAAGAATAAAATGGAAACACCAAATATAATGAAGGAAATAAAGATAGAAAAAATAATACTTGGAGTTGGTGGAACAGAGGATAAGCTAGAAAAAGGCTTCAAGCTGCTTAAATTCCTCACTAATCGGGTTCCTTCAAGAAGAAAGACCAGCAAGAGAATTCCTGAATTAGGAATAAGACCGGGATTATTTATAGGAGCAATGGTAACCATAAGAAAAGATATTGATGAAATGCTCGGTAAATTATTGTCAAGCATTGATAATACCCTTAAAAAAAGCCAGGTCATGGAAAATGGTTTCACCTTTGGAATAAAAGAGTATATAGAAATTCCTGGAATAGAATATCAGAGGGACATAGGCATAATCGGGCTGGATGTAACAATAGTTTTCACAAGAGCTGGAAAAAGAGTGATTATAAAGAAAATAAAGAGGGGAAAAATGCCAAAAAGGCACAGAGTCAGCAAGGAAGAAATAATTAAATTTATGGAGGATAAATTTAATACTAAATTTATATAATAAAAAAATGAAAGCAAATAAATTTTCGATCCTGACGCCTTGGCTGAGCACCTGTCAAACCAGCAGGTTGAAGACACAGCAGGCAAGCATTCGCCACAGGGAGGAAAGTGTCAAATGACAGCAAGCGACTGGAGAAAAGTACTGAAGCAGCTAGAAACCAAAACCGTAAAGGCCCAGAGATTCCTGAAGCACAATAAGCCTAAGGAGAGAACAACAGGAATAGCAAAAAAGAAATGTGAAAGGTGTGGGAGATTCGGAGCGCATATAAAATCATACGGATTAAATTTATGCCGACATTGTTTTAGAGAAATAGCGGAGGAAATAGGATTTAAAAAATATTCATAAAATGTCACAAGATGTAGTTTCAGATGCGTTGAATATGCTAAAAAATGCGAAGAAGGTTGGAAAGACAGAAATAAAAGTAAAGATAATATCAAATCTTCTTATAGAAATATTAAAGATAATGAAACAAAAAGAAGCAATTAAGAAATATAAGATAAATGCACAAAAGAAATCGGTGGAGATTACTCTGGGAGAATTTTCAGAATGCGGAGCAATAAAACCAAGATTTACGGTTGATATGCCACAGATAGATAAATATAGAAAGAGATTTCTTCCGGCGAGAAATATTGGAACAATTATTATCTCTACAAATAAGGGATTATTGACGCATGAAGAAGCATCTGAAGAAGGAATAGGGGGCTGTTTAATAGCTTACTTTTATTAAACCCATATAAAATGAAAAAAGAAATTATTCAAAAGATAAAAATTCCAGAGGGAATTGAAGTTGAGGTAAATGGAAGTCTATTAAGAGTAAAAGGACCCGAGGGAGAAAATTTCAGGGAATTTAAAACAGACAAATTAATCTTTGAAAAGAAGAATGATGAAGTTATAATAGGAAATAAAAAAGCCACAAAAAAGGAAAAGAAAATGATAAACACAATAAAATCCCATGTGAAGAACATGATAGACGGAGTGCAGAAAAAATTTGAATATAAATTAAAGATATGCTACAATCATTTTCCATTCACGGTCGAAATTAAGGGAAATGAAGCAATAATAAAAAATTTCCTTGGGGAAAAAATTCCAAGAAAACTGAAGATTCCCGGAGGTGTGGATGTGAATATAGACAAAGATATTGTTAAAGTTAAATCCTCAAATAAGGAACTTGCGGGACAGGCTGCCGCAAATTTCGAGACTGCAACAAGAATAAGGCTTAGGGATAGAAGGGTATTCCAAGACGGATTATTCATAATAGATAAAAACGGGAGGCAGATATAATGGGAAAATTCCTCAGAAGAAATTCAGATAGGCATTCAAAATTAGGCAGAAATAGAAAGAAGAAGCAGATATGGAGAAAACCAAAAGGAAGGCATAACAAGATGAGGGACAAGAAGAGAGGTTATCCTGCTGTTGTCAAGATTGGTTACAGGAAGAGCAATGGAGAAAGGAGAAAATTAGAGGGAAGGGACCCCATTTTGATAATGAATCTGAAAGACCTGGGGAAAATGGACAAGGGAAAAATCGGGGTAATCGGGGCTGTTGGAAAGAAGAAGAAAATAGAAATGGTAAAAAAGGCAAAGGAAAATAAAATTTCATTATATAACATCAATATAGAAAAATTCCTAAAAGAAAATCAAAGAAAAGAAAAACAGAAAGAGAACGCCGTGACGGCATCTGCAGGCGCGGCTATTCAGGAAGGTAAAAAATGAATCTAAGAAAAAAGAAAATGCTGGCTGCAAACACCATGAGGGTGGGAAAAAATAAGATAATTTTTGTAAAATCAAGGCTGGATGAAATTAAAGAAGCAATAACCAAGCAGGACATCCGTGATTTGCACAGTGAAGGAGCCATATTAATAAGACAGGCGGAAGGCAGGAGAAAAATATTGAAAAAAAGAAAAAGAATAAGCGCGGGAAATATCAGGAAGAAAGTAGGCGGGAAGAAAAGAAAATATATTATTATGACAAGAAAACTAAGAAAGCACTTAAAAGAACGGAGCAAAATCCAAAAAACTTCAAGGGAACAAATAAAAAGAATAAGGAAAAAAATAAAAAACAGGGAATTTAAAAACAAATCAAATTTAAATGAATATCTAAATAATCTTTTTGGAAAAGATTAGACAAAACCAGGAAAAAATAAAATGAAAAGAATTAATAAACGAAGAAGAAGAGAAGGAAAGACGGACTACGCAAAAAGAATAAATCTCTTAAAAGGCGGAAGCACAAGAATAGTTTTTAGAAAAACAAACAGATATCTAACTGCGCAATATGTCAAAAGCAAACAAGCAAAAGACGCCGCAGAATTTGGCACGAGTTCAAAGATGCTTTTGCAATATGGGTGGCCTGAGAAGGCATCAGGGGGATTAAAATCAGTGACCGCGTCTTATTTGCTGGGAATCTTAGTTGGCAAGAAGATAATAGATAAGAAAAAATTGCCAATTATAGACTTTGGAATGATAAGAACCGTCCATAAATCAAGGGCTTATGCATTCATAAAAGGATTGGTGGATTCCGGAATGGCTATAAAGCATAAAGAGGGGATTTTTCCTGATGAAAACAGAATAAGAGGGGAGCATCTTAAAAACAAGATTCCTTTTGAAGAAATTAAACTGAAGATAACCAACAAAGATGATAGAAAAGAAAAAAAATAACGAAGAAGCGGAGGATGTAAGAAAAACCGTGGGGGCATATAAAGAATTTTCTGATATAAAAATCAAGGATAAATCAAGCAAGATAAAAGAGGTTACAGAAGAAATGCTAAAAGATGAAATTGACAAGGAAATAGTGGAAAAAGAAAAAGAGGAGATAATAAAAGAGATTGAAAAGAAAGATAAATTAACCGAGGTTATTGAATCAAAAACCACAAGAAGAGGGGAAAAAACACGAGAACAGATAATTTCCGGATGGGAACCAAAAACACAATTAGGAAGAGATGTAAAGGATGGCAAAATTAAGAATATAGATGAAATTCTGGATAAAAACAAAAAGATACTTGAGTCAGAAATAACTGACACTTTATTAAATCTTAAATCTGATTTGCTCGCCATAGGCCAATCCAAGGGGAAATTTGGAGGGGGAAAAAGAAGAGCATGGAGACAAACACAGAGAAAAACACAGGAAGGGAATATTCCCAGTTTTTCAACTCTTGCAGTTGTCGGGGATGAAAACGGGCATGTTGGAATAGGGTCTGGAAAAGCAAAGGAAACTCTTCCTGCAAGAGACAAGTCGATAAGGAAAGCCAAATTAAATGTGTTTAAAATTAGCAGGGGATGCTCAAGCTTCGATTGCTCCTGCTCAGAACTCCACACAATACCTCTTATTGTAAAGGGCAAATCAGGGGGAGTCAGAATAATATTGATGCCTGCTCCTCAGGGAACAGGGCTTGTAGTGGCAAATGAACTAAAGAAGGTTCTTAAGCTGGCAGGAATTAAGGATATATACAGCAAAACTTTTGGAAAAAAAAGAACAACATTTAACATAGTCAAGGCATGCATAGACGCTTTAAATAAAACAAACCTGATGAAGGCAAGCAAAGGAGTTAAAAAATAATCTTTTAAAATGATATCTGTAATAAGAATAACGGGAGACGTGAATCTCGACGGAGATGTAAGGGAAACTTTAAACAGATTAAAATTAAGGAGAAAATACGGCTGCATAGTATTAAATCCAAACAAAGAACAGGAAGGAATGATAAGAAGGGTAAAAGATTTTGTAGCTTTCGGAGAAATAAACGAGGATACCCTAAAGAAATTAAGGGAAAAAAGAGGAAAACCCGCCAGTCCCAATTTCTTCAGATTGCATCCGCCAAGAGGGGGAATAAAGAGCAAATTTCATTTTCCAAGGGGAGTTTTGGGAAACAATAAAGATAAAATAAATGATTTAATTGAGAGGATGCTATGATGTTCAAAAAATTAAAAATTTTTAGCTGCTTCGTCCCAGATGCAAAGAGATTTGCATCGCGAAGCCGAGAGGCTTCTGAAGCATGGTCAAAGCAGAGGATGCTATGATGTTCAAAAAATGAGAATAAAAAAAAGAAAGAAATCTTCAAGAATGCATGGAAGGGGAACTGGCAGCCATGGATGGGGATTCAGGAAGAAACACAAAAAATCAGGGCATCGTGGAGGAAAGGGAATGGCAGGTTCCGGAAAAAGAGCTGACCAAAAAAAAAGCCTTGTCATTAAATTATATGGAAATGAATATTTTGGAAAACAGGGCATAACAAGCAGAGGAACAGAGAGGGACACAAGAAAGAGGATAAATCTCTCGGATGTTGAATTTAACATTAGCACTTATCTTAAAAAAGGAATTGCCAAAAAAACCAAGGATGCGGTGGAAATAAACCTTAAAAGTTACAAAATTTTAGGAGACGGAGAATTAAAAGGCAAGTTGATTATAACAGCCAGCGGGGCTTCAAAATCAGCAATGGAAAAAGTGAAGAAAGCTGGCGGTAAAATAATATTCCCAACAAGTTCGTCTAAAAGCCAAACTAAAGCAGGTGGAGAAATAATGCTGAAAAAAGTCGATGATTGAGAAGAAAGAGTTAAATTAAAAACAATGTCTTGGTGATATGGACATTAACAACTAAAAATGGACTTAAAGAAAATATTTAATTTTATTCCAGAGGTCATAAAACCAGAGGAAAAAAAACTCAGCTTTAATGTAAAATTGAAGTGGACATTAATCATTCTTGGGGCTTTTTTTGTTCTCGCAAACATCCCGCTTTATGGACTTTCGGAAAATGCCCTTGCAAGGTTTGAATATCTTGCAATAATTTTAGGCACTGATTTTGGAAGCATAATATCCCTTGGAATAGGGCCAATAGTAATGGCTTCCATTATATTGCAGCTGCTTAGCGGTTCTGGAATTTTGAACATAGACACCACCACAGATGATGGAAAGAAATTTTTTCAGGGTTTGCAGAGGATTCTGATATTCTTCTTCATAATATTTGAAGCTCTTGTCTATGTTTTAATGAATGGCTTGCAGCCAACCCCTGGATTTGCCCCGCTTTTAATTTTCCAGCTTATATTGGGAGGACTAATTATATTTTATATGGATGATGTTACACAAAAATGGGGATTTGGATCAGGAGTAAGCCTATTCATAGCAGCAGGAGTTAGCTGGAGATTAATGACTGGCGCTTTTCAATTTATAAATCAGCAGGGAGTAAATTGCTTGCTGGACTTTCGGGAAACCGCATGCTCTGGAAAAGTTCTTGTCATAATACAATCTTTAATGAATAAATACCCTGTGGAATTCTTATCTGCGCTTGCGGCCATCGTGGCTACTGCAATAATATTTTTGTTAGTAGTATGGGTTCAATCCCTCAAGGTTGAAATTCCTCTATCTTTTGGAAGAATAAGAGGATATACAATGAAGTGGCCATTATCCTTCTTTTATGCTTCTGTTATACCTGTTATATTAACAGCTGCGCTGGTTGCAAACATTCAGTTATTTGGGGGAATACTTGAAAATGCCGCTGCGGCGTGCATAGGGGGAAGCTGCACTGGTGTTGCAAAATTTGCCTCCTACTTTGGCTTCTTGGGACATTTTGTAAATGGACAGCCGGTTTCGGGATTGGCATTCTGGATGGGAAATACAAATATACTTGAACTTTTGATAAGAGGGGGATTTCTGCCAATATTTTTATTGCAGGGGCTGACGCATATTCTGTTCTTTGCATTTTTCTCTACAATATTCGCGGTATTTTGGGTAAAAACATCTGGAATGGACTCGAAAACACAGGCGCATAAAATTTCCTCGTCAGGATTGCAAATAGCTGGCTTCAGGCAGGATGAAAGAATTCTGGAAAGCATCCTGGACAGGTATATAATGCCATTGACTGTAATGGGAGGAATCTCAATAGGACTTTTGGCGGCGGTTACTGATTTATTGGGGGCACTGGTTTCAGGCACGGCCATATTGCTTGTGATAATGATAATGTTCCAAATGTACCAAAACATTGCGCAACAGCACCAAATGGACATGAATCATTCATTCAGGAAATTCTTTGGGAACTAACGGGAAGTTATCCAAAGGATTAACATACGTTAAGGTTTAAAAACCAATTCTGCATTTTATTAAAATGGACACAT
>CAYICW010000001.1:0-2795 GCA_964362025.1 Candidatus Woesearchaeota archaeon | reverse complement strand
AAAGAAGGAAGCTTTATTCCGATGATAATCATAATGGTTTTGTCGCTGCTAATAGCCTCTTTCTGGGATAGCATTCCACTGATAAAGAATTCTGTCGGAGCGATTCTTAATCCAACCGCAGGAACTCTCCTAAACTGGAATCTTACTTATGGCATGATTATCATTGTCTTTTGCCTGTCGCTTTTTATGACTCTTATACAAAAATATGCAACTGACCAGAAAACACTCCGGGAGATGAAGGACGAGCAAAAAAGATTGAATGAAGAAGCAAAAAAATTCAGGGACAATCCTGAAAAAATGATGGAAATACAAAAGGAAAGCATGAAATTTTTAATGCCAATGATGAAGCTAAGCATGAGGGGACTGATATTTACAGGCATTCCAATTATCTTATTCTTCAGATGGTTCAATGATTTTTTTAGCGCTGTGGGAGATTTCAGATTTTTTGGCTTTTTGAACTGGTTTTGGCTTTATCTTTTGGGCTCGATAATCTTCAGTAGCATATTCAGAAAAATTTTAAAAGTGGTGTAACCTCAATGAATTCTATGGAAAAAAATTCTAAGGAGGAGCTGATGATTAAATTAAGCGTGTTTGAACAGCAGATAAGACAGATACAGCAGCAATTGGAGATAATCGAGAGGAATATGATGGAGATTAACTCCTTAAGCATCGGATTAGAGGAGTTCAGGGGAGCCGAGGGAAGAGAGGTATTAGCCCAAATAGGAAAAAATATTTTTGCAAAGACAAAATTAACTTCTGAAGAACTTATAGTTGATATTGGGGGTGGAAATTTTGTCAAAAGGAATATAGAGGATACACAAAAGCTAATCGGAGAGCAGACTAAAAAATTGGAAAGAATAAGGGAAGAATTGAATTCTGCCCTGGAAAAAATAAATGATGAGCTTACAAAAACAATAATGGAAGCTCAGAATAAAAATAACAAATAAAAGGTGGATTAACCCTAATTTTTTTTAACTTTGTTTATAAATTTATCATAGGGCAAAATTCCATATTCAGAAACTATCCCTTCAATGTATTTCTTTTGAACAAATTCGAAAGCAGGATTAAAAATTTTTATTTTCTTTGGAGCCTTGTCCCATACTTCGTTTATCTTTCTTTTTTCTATTGGAACTTTTTTCGAGGAGTATTTCCATGAGTCAGCGATTATATAGACAGGTATCTTGTGAATAAAGGCAAGCTCTGCAATCATTCCGCTTCCTATTTTGTTTATTATTCCCTTGTCAAGCAATGCATCTGCTCCAATAAAAACTTTAGTTGCGTACACTGTGTCTTTCTTGTTTTCTTTTTCAATTGCAATTGCTGCTGCAGAATCAATAAACTGGGTTACTTTTATTCCGGCCTTTGCCAATTCTTTTGAGGTCTTTCTTCCTTGCATAAGGGGTCTTGTTTCTGTATTGTATACCTCAAACTTTTTTCCTTTTCTTTTTGCGTAAATTAATGCATTGTTTACATTGGTTGAATGGCAATGTGTAAATACGCGGTCTCCATTTTTTATTAACTTTGCTGTGTTCTTATTAATAATGTCCTGCGCGAAGTCAAAATGCCTGATGATTTCCTTATATGTTTTTTTCTCCATTTCTTTTAATGCTCTTGCAAGCATGGGTTCTGTTGGTCTGGAAGATAACAATAACTTTCTTGATTGCTCTGTTGGAATCAAGGAATATGCATAAAGGGCTTTTCTTGCGATATTTCTGGCCCCCTGTATCTTCACTTCTTTTATGTTTTTTAGGATATCATAAAAAATTTTCTCTTTATTCATAAAGAACAAACTTCACGAAAGTTTAAAAATTCTCTTTTTTTATTAAGGATATGCTAGAGTCTCTCATAAATCCAAGAAGAGTTGAAAAGGGGCCATGGAAGATGTTTTTTGTGGGCATTGTTTACGCTTCCCTTTCATTGCTATTGGTAAAATTATTTTTTGAAAATGATCCTGTATTTTTTAACGGGCTGACAGTTGTGCTTTTTTGTGTCATGTTTTCGCTGCCTTTCATGTATTATCTAATAAAAGTGGAAGAGGAGCAGGACGAGCATATTGAAGGATTTTTCAGCGTGTGGAGAGCCCATAGCGATGCAATATACGCCTTTATATGGCTGTTTTTGGGATTTATTGTTGCCTTTTCTTTTTGGAACATAGTTCTTGGAGATGCACATCTCTTTAACGCCCAACTTGAAACCTACTGCAAGATAAACAGCCCTGGAAATGTAGAAAAGTGCATTGAGTTATACAGCTTTACCGGAAAGGCAATCAATATTCAGGGTTCATCCACTGTTACGGGGAGACTGCTTTCTATAATTCAAAACAATATGTATGTGATGATTTTTACCTTAATTTTTTCCCTGATTTTTGGGGCAGGGGCTATTTTTGTATTGGCATGGAACGCCAGTGTAATTTCCACGGCAATTGCAATTTTCACGAGATATCAAATTGCAGATATCCCCCTTGGAATTTTAAGATATATGGTTCATGGCTTTCCTGAAATAACAGCATATTTCATAACTGCGCTTGCGGGAGGAATGCTTGGAACAGGCATAATAAGGCATGGAATAAAAGACAAATTATTCTTAAGGGTGCTTGAGAATGTCATCATTCTTATTTTTATAGCAATCTTGATTGTCCTGCTTGCAGCATTCATTGAGGTGTATCTGACCCCTTTGTTGTTTAGTTAAAGAGACATATTATTCCTAAACTAAAAAAAATGGTGAAATTAAAGTTCATTAAATGTGACGTCCTCTATGGGCTAAAGCCCATAGCGTCCCCCTACTGATTTTTTATA